>NZ_JBDJMB010000005.1:0-180781 GCF_039673645.1 Stenotrophomonas sp. TWI700
GTGGTCGGGCGGGGCGGCGCCGGCCTCCGGGTGGGGTGGGGGGGGGGGGGGGGCCCCCCCCGCCACTACGATCGGTCAGGCCCGCGCCGCGCGCGGGCCTGCCTTTTTCACTTGAACTCGCTGGTCCAGTACGCTTCGATCTGGGTCACCAGCTCGGCCGGCAGCGGCACGTAGTGCAGTTCGTTGGCCTGGGCCTGGCCCTTCTCGAACGCCCACTTGAAGAACGCCAGGGTGTCCTTGCTGCGCTGGGCATCCTTGGGCTGCTTGTGCATCAGCATGAAGTTGGTGGCGGTGATCGGCCATGCCTGGTCGCCCGGGGCATTGGTGATGACCAGGTTGAAGTCCTTGGCGCTGGCCCAGTCGGCGCTGGCGGCGGCAGCGGCGAAGGTTTCCGCGCTCGGCTGCACCCAGTTGCCGGCGGCGTTCTGCATCGAGGCATACGGCATGCCGTTCTGCAGCGCGTAGGCCAGTTCGACGTAGCCGATCGAGCCCTTGATCTGCTTCACGTACGACGCCACGCCTTCATTGCCCTTGCCACCCACGCCATCCGGCCACTGCACCGAGGTGCCTTCGCCGACCTTGCTCTTCCAGTCCGGGCTGACCTTGGAGAGGTAGTTGGAGAAGTTGAAGGTGGTGCCTGAACCGTCCGAACGGTGGACCAGGGTGATCTTGCCGTCCGGCAGTGTGACGCCCGGGTTGGCGGCGACGATGGCCGGGTCGTTCCAGGTCTTGACCTTGCCCAGGAAGATGTCGGCCAGCAGGGCGCCGCTGAGGCGCAGCTTGCCGGCTTCCAGGCCGTCGATGTTGACCACCGGGACTACGCCGCCGATCGCCGACGGGAACTGGCCGAGGCCGGCCTGGGCCAGCTCTTCGCTGCTCAGCGGCTTGTCGGAGGAACCGAAATCAACGGTGCCGGCCTTGATCTGGGCGATGCCGCCACCCGAGCCGATCGACTGGTAGTTGATCTTGGCGCCGGTGGCGGTGTTGTAGTCGGCCGACCACTTGGACACCAGCGGGAAGATGAAGGAGGCACCGGCACCGGAAATCTCGGCGGTGAGGCGGTCGCCTGCGGCGGGGGCGGCGGCGGGCGCGTCGGTGGCCGGCGCGGTGGCCTGGCCTTCAGCGCCCGGCTTGCAGGCGGAAAGACCCAGCGCGATGGCCAGGGAAAGGGCGGCGATGCTGGCCGTGTGCAGTTTCATGCGTCACTCCATAGCGGGATAAGAGCCGGTCTTCCCGGCGACGCGACTATGAAATGATGTTTTTGTTACAGCTTGATGACGCCGTGACCGGGCGCACGCAAAGCCTTGCGGCACAAGGGCCGGGCTCGCAGGGGCAGGCAATAAAAAGGCGCGGAGCCTTGCGGTCCGCGCCCGATGGCGCCGGAAGGGGGAGAGAGGACCCTCCGGCGCCATTGCACTGTCCGGTGGGTTGCGTCGGGGGCGACGCGTACCGACCCACGGTCGGTACCTACCGGTAGGTCACCACCGTGGGTGGTGACGCCGTCGATCGATCAGTACTTCAGGTTCTGCGACCAGTAGGTCTCGATCTGCTTGACCAGGGTGTCCGGCAGCGGGACGTAGTCGAGCTGCTTGGCCTGGGCATCGCCGCTCTTGTAGATCCAGCGGAAGAACTCCTGGGTGGCCTTGGCATTGGCCACGTTCTTGGGCTGCTTGCGGACCAGGATGAAGTTGGTGGCGGTGATCGGCCACGCATCGGCGCCCGGGGCGTTGGTCATGACCAGGTAGAAGTCCTTGGCGCTGGCCCAGTCGGCGCTCGCCGCCGCGGCGGCGAACGAGGTGTCGCTCGGCAGCACGATCTTGCCCGCGGCGTTCTTCATCGCGGCGTAGGACATCTTGTTCTGCAGCGCGTAGGACAGTTCGACGTAGCCGATGCCGCCCTTGATCTGCTTCACGTAGGCGGCGACGCCTTCGTTGCCCTTGCCGCCGATGCCGACCGGCCACTGGACCGACGTGCCTTCACCGACCTTGGTCTTCCACTCCGGGTTGACCTTGGACAGGTAGTTGACGAAGTTGAAGGTGGTGCCCGAACCGTCCGAGCGGTGCACGACGGTGATCTTGCCGTCCGGCAGCTTGACGCCCGGGTTCAGCGCGGCGATCGCCGGGTCGTTCCAGGTCTTGATCTTGCCGAGGAAGATGTTGCCCAGGGTCGGGCCATCCAGCTTCAGCGCGCCCGGCGCGATGCCGGCCACGTTGATCACCGGGACCACGCCGCCGATGACCGACGGGAACTGGGCCAGGCCGGCTGCCGCCAGTTCTTCCGGCTTCAGCGGGGCATCGGAGGAGCCGAAATCAACGGTCGCGGCCTTGATCTGGGCGATGCCGCCACCGGAACCGATGGACTGGTAGTTGACCTTCTTGCCGGTCGCGGTGCTGTAGTCGGCCGACCACTTGGACATGACCGGATAGATGAACGAGGCGCCCGCGCCGGTCACATCGGCGGCATTGGCGGCGAACACGGACGACGCGGCGAGGACGGCAACGGCGGCGCGCGACTTGAAGGCGTGGATCACGGGGTGGCTCCTGGGATGGATGAAGGTGCGGGGTGTCCCGCCCGGTGCTCATTCCATAACGGTTCGATGACAGCGCAGCGACTGTCATATGACCACCTCGTGACACGCCTTCCGGGCGGGGTGTCACAACGGCTGCAGCGCCTCCGGGACCGCGTAGCGGTGGCCGTCGAAGCGCAGCACATGGCGTTCGCCTTCCACCGGCGTGTCCTGGTCGCGGCAGGTGTCGCCGTCCATCCAGCTGTGCTTGGTGACCCGGCGTTCGCGCAGGACGAGGTCGGCCAGGCCGTGCCTGCCTTGCGGGCCGACCGCGACGGTGCGCGTCACGTCGGTGGATTCACCGGCGCAGCGGGTGTCCCATTCGGCCTGGTAGCTGCGCAGCACCATGGGAGGGCCGAGCGTGCGCAGCGTGCCTGCCTGCACCGCCAGCAGCTGCAATTGTTCTTCGCTGAAAGGATTGGGCCCGGAACCATTGCGCCGCTGCACGCGCAGGCCGAACGCGAGGGTGTCCGGCGCGAGCTGGTAACGCGCGGTATCCAGCTGCATGCCGTCGAAGAAAAACGCATCGCTTTCGAGTGCACCGGGCAGCACCGTCCATGCGCGCGTGGCGAGGGTGTCGGAATCGATCACCAGCACCTCCACGTCGCCGTCGCGGGCGTCGTTGTCGCCCCCATCGCGCCAGACCGGCGTGGCCAGCAGGGTCAGCTCGGGGCGCGCCGGCCAGCGCCGGCAGACGCTGGCGGACGTGTCACGGGTGTAGCCGGGGCGATCGGGCAGCGCGCCGTCGGCCCGCACCACGTATGCCTCGTCCGCGGCGGCCTGGGTATCGTGGCAGTCCTGCGCGTGGGCGGGCAGGGCGGCGGCACTGCACGCGACGGCCAGCAGCAGCGGGAGTGCGGTACGCATCGGGGTCCATCCATGGGGCAAAGGGCGCCCAGCATACCCGCGCACGGGCACGAAAAAAGGCGCAGCCGAAGCTGCGCCTTTGTGTCACACGCGTGTTGCAGGGCTTACCAGAAGAACTGCAGGCGCGCTTCCAGGATGTTCGGATCGTCATTCACGAACGTACGGGCGGTGGAGCTGTACTTCTTGCTGTCCACCATCACGTAGTTCAGGGCGAACTTGGTGTTGGAGCGCCAGTAGTAGTTCACGCCCACGGTCCAGATGTCCATCTTGCCGCCGAGCACGCCATCGACGATCGGCGGGCGACCGGCCACCGGATTCGCCGACAGGTTGCCGTCGTTGAGGTCCATGTGGTCGTAACGCGCGCCCAGCTGCCACATGCCGCGGCCCGGCTCGTCCGGCAGGCCGGTGGTCGGGGTGCCGCCCTTGTAGCCCCAGGTTTCGCCGGTGATGTTCCACAGGCCGCTGACGTAGTAGCCGTCGCTGCTGTAGTTGTCGCGGGTGTAACGCTTGGCCTTGCTGGTGTAGTACTCGGCCTGGGCCTTGAACGGGCCGCCGATATACATCGCTTCGGCACCGATCGTGCTGACCCGGTCGGTGTCGACCAGGTTGCCGCTGTCGACCAGGCGCGCGGTGGCCAGGTCGGCGTTGGGACGGGCGCGCACGCGCAGGGTGTCCGCATCGGTGTCGTAGTCGACATAGCTCAGGCCGAAGTGCAGGACCTGGCCCTTGTCATTGATCGGCGCCCAGGTACCACGCGCGCCGTAGCCGCTGCCATGGGCCAGGTTGCGGGTCAGCTCGCGGCCGAAGGCGCTGGCGGTGACCGACCAGTTCGCATCGCCGATGCTGTAGGCCGCGCCGAGGCGGCGGGCCACGGCATAGGTATTGGTGACCGTGGCCTTGGAGATGAAGTCGTTGTTCTTGGTGCTGGACAGTTCTTCCAGGCTGTTGGGCTGCTTGAACTGGCCGAACTGCACGAAGTGGTTGGCGTTGCCGGCCAGCTTGTACTTCAGGTTGGTGTCCAGGAACTTGTCGGCCTTGGCGTCGTAGCCCACCACCCATTCCACGTTGCCCGGGCCCTTGCCCTTGAGCACCAGCTCGGCGCGGCGCAGCTCGAACTCGCTGTTCTTGCCGTTGCCGGCGTCGCCGCCATTGAGGTCGGTCACATCGTTGTCGAACCAGTTGCCGTCGGCCTGGACCAAGCCCTCGAACGTGATTTCCGAACCGCCGATCACATCGATGGCCACTTCAGCGTGAGCGGCCGGAACGAACAGCGCAGCCACCACGGCCGCAGTAAGAAGTTGGCGATGCAGTTTCATGGAAGGAGCCTTGCAGGCAGGTGGGAAGATGCTGCGCAGGCTAATTAGTGAAGATTGCGTAAATGTGACAGTTTCAGACAAACCGTCATCTGCCGTATCCCAAGCGGCGTCAGGGGCTGCCATTTATCCCCGGTGGAGATGACCGCCGGGTTGCGTCCATATGGCAATCGCGCCCCCGTTCAGGCGGCGGTCTTTTCCTTGAACCGGCACAGGTCGCGGATCACGCATTGCGGGCAGTCCGGCTTGCGTGCCTTGCACACGTAGCGGCCGTGCAGGATCAGCCAGTGATGCGCATCGAGCAGGAACTCGGCGGGGATCACCTTGACCAGCAGGTCCTCCACCGCGCGCACGTCCTTGCCCGGCGCCAGGCCGGTCCGGTTGGAGACGCGGAAGATGTGCGTGTCGACCGCCATCACCGGTTCACCGAACGCGGTGTTGAGCACCACGTTGGCGGTCTTGCGCCCAACGCCGGGCAATGCTTCGAGCGCGGCGCGATCGCGCGGCACCTCGCCGCCGTGCTGGTTGACCAGCATCGCGCAGGCGGCGATCACGTTCTTTGCCTTGGCGTTGTACAGGCCGATGGTGGCGATGTACTTCTTCAAGCCCTCCTCACCGAGGTCGAGGATCGCCTGCGGCGTGTTGGCGACGGGAAACAGCTTGCGCGTGGCCTTGTTGACGCCGACGTCGGTGGCCTGCGCAGACAGCGTCACCGCCACCAGCAGTTCGAAGGGTGAGCTGTACTCCAGTTCGGTCCTGGGGTGCGGGTTGAGCTCGCGCAGGCGGGTGAACATTTCGATCACATCGGCCTTGGGCATGCGCGTGCTGCGTGCGGCGGTTTTCTTCATCGTGGCCATCAGGGGAAACGCCCGGCCGCCTTCGCCTTGGCGCGCGCGAGAATCGCGGCGGCGGCCGAGGGCAGGGCGGGTTTCTGGATGTCGGGTGTGGGAGGCGGCGCGCGGCGCGCCTCCCGTTCGGCGGCGCGGCGGGCGAGCCGCTGCCCGCGTTGGCGATAGCGTTCGCGTGCATCCCAGGCGCGCTGCAGCTGCTGCTGTGCGTGCTTGAGGCGCTGTGGCAGATCGGGATGGTCGGCCAGCAGGTGCTCGTCGCCCGGCTGCGGGACGTAGTCCATCAGGCCGGCCGCAAGCGCGGCGTCCCAGTGATCGTCACGCACGAGTGCCAGCAGCTGCGCTGGCGAAGCGGTATCGGAAGGCGACATGGCTCAGCGGTTCTGGAACACCGGCGGGCGGCGCGCGAGGAAGGCGCTGGTGCCTTCGCGCATGTCCTCGGTGGCGAACATCAGGCCGAACTGCGCGCTCTCGTATTCCAGACCTTCGCCCAGCGCGCACTCGCCGCCGATGTGGATGGCATCCAGGATGCCGCGCAGCGCCAGGGGCGCGGCCGAGGCAAGCTGCGACGCCAGTGCGTGGACGCGGGCATCCAGATCGGCGGCCGGGACGACCTCGTTGATGATCCCCAACTGCGCGGCGCGGGCGGCCGTGATCGGGGCGCCGAGCAGGCACAACTCCAGCGCGGCGGCGCGGCCACACAGACGCAGCAGGCGCTGGCTGCCACCGAAGCCGGGGATCAGCCCCAGATTGATCTCCGGCTGGCCGAGTCTGGCGGTCTCGGCGGCCACCCGCAGGTGGCAGGCCATGGCCAGCTCCAGCCCGCCACCCAGCGCGAATCCATTGATTTTGCCGATGACCGGCTTGGGCATCCGCTCGATGCGCCGCATCAACCCCTGGCCCAGCAGCGAGAAATCACGACCCTGAACCGCGCTCAGGCCGTTCATTTCGGCGATGTCGGCCCCGGCAACGAACGCCTTGGGCCCGGCGCCGGTCAGCACCACCACCCGCACGTCCGCATCGGCGGCGGCCGCGGCGAAGGCGGCATCCAGGGCTTCCAGCGTGGCCCGGTCGAGGGCGTTGAGCTTGTCCGGGCGGTTGACCGTCACGGTGCGTACGGCACCATCGTCCATAATCGCGATAAGGGCGTCGGCCACGGCAGGACTCCTGAAAACGTTAAAAAATAGTGATGTTGAACTCTTGAAACGAAGTCAGGTCAGAGCCTCCGTCGTTAGTGGCGGTTCAACGTTGCGGCGGCTATCCTAACCCGTCGCCTCAGGGCGGCCCAACGCGTCCTGAGTTACCACCCCTGGAGAAAAGTTTGATGAAGTTGCGTTCTATCGCGGTCGCCGTCGCGGCCCTGGCCCTGACGGGCAATGCCTTCGCCCAGGACACCTCGTCCGAAAAGGGCAAGCTGAGCTATTACTTCGGTTACGACTACGGTAACAACCTGGCTGAACTCACCGCACGCGGCGAGCAGCTGGACATCAACTCGGTGGTGAAGGGCCTGCAGGATGCCTACGCCAAGAAGCAGCCGTCGATCACGGCCGAGCAGTTGAAGCCCGCCGTCGAAGCCTTCCAGAAGCGAGAGCAGGGTCGTGCGCAGGCCGCCAAGGCCGAGTACGACAAGGCTGCCGCCGAGAACAAGACCAAGAGCACCCAGTTCCTGGCCGCCAACAAGGCCAAGGCCGGCGTGCAGTCGCTGCCGAGCGGCGTGCAGTACCGCGTGATCGAAGCAGGCAAGGGTGCCAAGCCGACCCAGGCCAGCACCGTGCAGCTGGAAGTGGCCGGTCCGTATCCGTTCGGCACCCGTCCGGCCGAAGCGCGCCCGGCCCAGCAGATCCCGGGCATCAAGGTCAGCGAAGTCGAAATGAAGGCCATGCGTGAAGCCCTGCTGCAGATGCCGGCCGGCTCCAAGTGGGAAGTGACGCTGCCGCCGGAGCAGGCCTATGGTGCCGATCCGCGCACGCCGTTCCCGCCGAACGTTGCGGTGCAGTTCGAAATCAAGCTCGTCAGCGTCAAGTAATTTCTGCACCATCAAGAACGCGCCGGTGGAAACACCGGCGCGTTTTTCGTTTCCGTGCATTCGCGCTACTGTTGAGCGGTCCAATCGATGGAAGAATCCCCGCATGCCGCGCCCACACCCTGCATCGGAATCTGCGCACTGGATCGCGCCGGTATCTGCACGGGCTGCCTGCGCACCGTGGATGAGATCACCCGCTGGCGAACCATGAGCCGACCCGAACAGCATCACGTCATGCAGCACACGCTGCCCCTGCGCGAACAACTGCGTCAATCGCTGCGCGGTTCGCTGGCCGAGCACGAACGCCTGCTGCGCGCGCTGCATCCGCTGGACCAGCCGCCACAGGACGATGGCTGGAACCGCAGCGAACTCATCGATCTTCTGCCGCCCGGCCCACCGGTCGAAGCCGCCGTGCTGGCCGGCATCATTCCGCGCGAGGGCGGCGCCCAGGTGCTGCTGACCCGGCGTACCGACACGCTGCGTCACCATGGGGGCCAGGTCGGCTTCCCCGGCGGCCGCATGGAGCCGGACGACCATGACGCCGTGGCCGCCGCGATCCGCGAGAGCGACGAGGAAATCGCGCTCAAGCACGACCAGGTGCAGGTGCTCGGGTATCTCGACCCGTTCGTGACCATCACCGGCTATCGGGTCATGCCGGTGGTGGCGGTGATCGATCCCGCGTTCGTGGCCGTGCCCGAACCGGGGGAGGTCGCGGAAGTCTTCGAAGTGCCGCTGTCCTACCTGATGGATCCGGCCAACCTGCACCACGTCGAGATCGACCATCGCGGGCGCATCCGCCACGTGCTCGAATACGGTTGGCCCGGGCAGCGGATCTGGGGCGCGACCGCCGCCATTCTCTACAACCTGCGTCGCCGCCTGGAGCAGACCGCATGACCACGCCACTGATCGATGTCACCGCCCTCGCAAAGGCCCTGGAGGAGGGCGCCACGCGCCTGATGGATGCACGGGCGACGGCCAGTGCCGCCCCGCCGCTGAAGGTGGTGGATGCGCGTTTCTCGCTGGCCGACCCGCAGTCCGGCGCGCAGTTGTATGCACAGGGCCATCTGCCCGGTGCGCTGTACGCCGATCTCAACCGGGATCTGTCCGATCTTGGCCGCACCGGCCATGGCCGTCACCCGCTGCCGGACAGCGATGCGTTCGCCGCGCGCCTGGGCGAGTGGGGCATCGGGCCGCAGACCCGGGTCGTGGTCTACGACGCCGGCGACGGCAGCATGGCCGCCGCGCGCCTGTGGTGGCTGCTGCGGCTGATCGGACATGCGCACGTGCAGGTGCTCGATGGTGGCTTCGCCGCCTGGCAGGCGGCTGGCCTGCCGGTGACGGCGGCGCTGCCGCAGGTGTCCCCGTTGCCGCCGTACCCCGGTCGTTTCGACCGCAGCCGGATCGCCTCGGTGGAGGAGGTGCACGCGCGGTTGAAGCACGCGCCGGGCTGGCTGATCGATGCGCGGGCCGGTGAACGCTTCCGTGGCGAAGTGGAGCCGTTGGATCCGGTCGCCGGCCACGTGCCCGGCGCGGTGAATCGTCCCTTCGCGTTGAACGTGCACGACGGGCGGTTGCGCCCTGCGGACGATCTGCGCGCGGCGCTGCAGCCGCTGATCGGCACCCACGCGCCGGACGAGGTGGTGTTGATGTGCGGCTCCGGCGTCACCGCCTGCCACCTGCTGCTGGCGATGGATGTCGCGGGCCTGGAAGGTGCGCGGATCTATGCGGATTCGTGGAGCGGCTGGGTCAGCGACCCGTCGCGTCCTGTCGCCACCGGCTGATCACAGGCCACGATGACGGCCACGGCCAATGGCGCGGTAGGTGCCGACCGTTGGTCGGCACACCCTCATCAGCCACGCAGTTCCTGCAACGGCACCGCGGCCAGCACGCGCGGCCACGGGAACAACGGACCCGGATCGCGCTTGCGTGGCACGCGCCGCTCCGGATCATCGCTGGCCACTTCCTCGCGCGTATCCAGCCACTCATGGCCGGCGATATGTGCCAGCGCCGGCAGCGTCCCGCACAGATGCTGCAGGAGATCGATCAGGGCCGCGATCTGCACGTCGGGGTAGGGCTCGTCCATCGCCTGGTGCCGGGAATCCCACCAGTGCGGGTAACGCCCGGTGTTGACCAGCTCGATGCCGATCGAGCGCGGATTGAACCCGCTGACCTGATGCGCGACGCGGTCCAGCGCCACGTATTGGACGATGCGCCCGTCGCGGTCGATGTAGTAGTGGCCGCTGTTGCCAGTGCCGCTCTCATACAGCACCCGTTCGCCGTAGGCGCGCGCCATGGCCAGATCAGGCAGTTCGGTGCAGTGGATGACCACCAGATCGATCTCGTCGTGCGTGCGCGGCAGCAGCCTGTCCTGGTAGGGCAGGGGCTGTGTTTCGATGGCGGGCGGGGCGCGGTCGGGCATGCGGCGATGCTAGCATTTGGGCATGAACGCTCCTATCGATTCCCGCGCGGTATGCGCATGAGCCGCGGCCACTGCATCCTCTCCCACGGCTTTGAAAGCGGCCCCGACGCGATCAAGGTGACCGCCCTGGCCGAGGTGGCCGAACGCCTGGGCTGGACCCACGAGCGCCCCGACTACACCGACCTGGACGCCCAGCGCGAGGTCAGCAGCCTGGGCGACGTGCGGGCCCGCCTGCAGCGCCTGGTGACCCTCGCCGCCGCCCGTGCCGCCGAGGGCCCGGTGGTGCTGGCCGGCTCCAGCCTGGGGTCCTACATTTCGGCCATCGCCTCGCTGCAGGTACCGGTGCGTGGCCTGTTCCTGATGGTGCCACCGACCCGGATGGGGCCGATGCCGGCCCTGGACGCGGCCCGCGTGCCGACCAGCGTGGTGCATGCCTGGCACGACGAGCTGATCCCGCCGGCCGAGGTGATCGCCTGGGCCCAGGCCCGTTCGGCGCGGCTGCTGATGGTGGATGACGGGCACCGGCTGACCGACCACGTCGAGGCCTCGAGCCGGGCGTTCGAGGAGTTGCTGGCCTCGCTGTAACCGGGCGATCCCGCCCACGTCACGTACAATGGCCCCCCGGGCTCCGTGCCCGGCTGCTTGCCGTGCCCGTGGGCACCCCCTCTCCGCTGACCTGCGATACCGATTCCGTGAAATTCTTTGTTTCCTGCGCCAAGGGCCTGGAGTATCTGCTCGCCGACGAACTGTTGGCGCTCGGCCTGGACAAGGCCACCGCCACCATTTCCGGCGTCAACGCCGAGGGCGAGCTGGCGCAGGCACAGCGCGTGGTGCTGTGGTCGCGCCTGGCCAGCCGGGTGCTGTGGCCGCTGGCCGAGTTCGAGTGCCCGGACGAGGGCTCGCTCTACCAGGGCGTGTCGGCGATGGCGTGGGAGCAGCACATCAGTCCCGAGCTGACCCTGTCGGTGGACGCGCATGTGTCCGGTACCGAGATCACCCACGCGCGCTTCGCCGCGCAGCGGGTCAAGGATGGCGTGGTCGACAGCCTGCGCGCGCAGGGCCTGGAACGGCCGTCGGTGAACGTGGAGTTCCCGGACGTGCGCATCAACCTGTCGCTGCGCAAGGGCCGGGCCACGATCTCGATCGATCTGGGCGGTGGCCCGATGCATCGCCGCGGCTGGCGCATGGCGCAGAACGAGGCGCCGCTGAAGGAAAACCTCGCCGCTGCCGTGCTGCTGCGCGCCAACTGGCCGAAGATCCACAGTGAAGGCGGTGGCCTGCTCGACCCGATGTGCGGCAGCGGCACGCTGCTGATCGAAGGCGCGCTGATGGCCGCCGACGTCGCCCCGGGCCTGCAGCGCCACGGCAGCATTCCGCCGAGCCGCTGGCTGGGCTTTGACCGCGAGAGCTGGAACACCTTGATGGCCGAAGCGCGCACGCGCGAGGAAGCCGGCCGCGGTGCGCTCAAGCAGGTCATCCACGGCAGCGACATCGATCCGCATGCGATCCGCGCGGCCAAGGAAAACGCCGAGACCGCCGGTGTCTCGCACGCGATCTGGTTCGGCGTGCGCGACGTGGCCGATGTCCAGGTGCCGCTGCAGGAAACCGGTTGCGTGGTCTGCAATCCGCCCTACGACGAGCGCCTGGCCGCCGATGCCCTGCTGTACCGCCGCCTCGGCGACGCGCTCAAGCGCGCGGTGCCGCAGTGGCGTGCCAGCCTGCTGTGTGGCAGCGCCGACCTGGCGTTCGCCACCGGCCTGCGCGCCAACAAGAAGTACCAGCTGTTCAACGGTGCCATCGAGTGTGCGCTGATCGTCTGCGACCCGATCGCGGTGCCGCAGCGCGAGAACACCGGCCAGCCACGCGAGCTCAGCGAAGGCGCGCAGATGGTGGCCAACCGCCTGCGCAAGAACATCAAGAAGTTCAAGACGTGGCGGACGCGTGAGAGCATCACCTGCTACCGCGTCTACGATGCCGATCTGCCCGAGTACGCGGCCGCCATCGATGTCTACGAAGAAGATGGCGGTGCCCGCCGTACCTTCCTGCATGTGCAGGAATACGCGGCCCCGGCGACCATTCCGGATGTCGATGTGCGTCGTCGTCGCAACGAGCTGCTGTCGGCCGCGCGCGAGGTCTTCCAGGTGCCGGCCGAGCAGGTCGCGCTGAAGTCGCGCGAGCGTGGCAAGGGCGGCAGCAAGTACGGTCGTTTCGAGCAGCGCGGCGAGTTCGTGCTGGTGCGCGAGAACGATGCCCTGCTGCGCGTGAACCTGTTCGACTATCTGGATACCGGCCTGTTCCTGGACCATCGCCCGCTGCGCTGGCACATGGCGCAGGAAGCCCAGGGCAAGCGTTTCCTCAACCTGTTCTGCTATACCGGCGTCGCCTCGGTGCAGGCCGCCGTGGCCGGTGCCGCGACGACCACCAGCGTGGATCTGTCCGGTACCTACCTGCAGTGGTGCGCCGACAACCTGGCCTTGAACGGCAAGGGCGGCAGCCAGCACCAGTTGATCCAGGCCGATGCCCTGGCGTGGCTGGAAGCAGAGCGCCACCGCTTCGACGTGATCTTCTGCGATCCGCCGACGTTCTCCAACTCGGCCCGCGCCGATGATTTCGACATCCAGCGCGAACACGTGCGCCTGCTGCGCGCGGCCGTGGCGCGCCTGAGCCCGGAAGGCGTGCTGTATTTCTCCAACAACTTCCGCCGCTTCAAGCTGGACGACGAAGCGATCAAGGAATTCGCGGAGTGCAAGGAGATTTCGCCCGAGACCATCGGTGCCGACTTCGAACGCAACCCGCGCATCCACCGCGCGTGGGAACTGCGCCGCTACGGCGCCTGACCGGAAGGGGCTGACATGGACGACAGCCAACTCCACGCCGACGGACTGCTGCTGCGGCCGTTCGAGGATGCCGACGCCGCCGCGTTCGCAGCGGCGGTGCGTGAATCGGCCGAGGGCATGCGGCGCTGGATGCCGTGGAGCTCGGTCGACTACAGCGTCGCGCAGGCGCTGCAGTGGTTCCAGGCCTGCCGGGACGGCTGGGCGGCAGGCACGGCCTGCGAGTACGGGGTATTCGACCGTGACACCGCCGCCTTCGTTGGCGGCGCGGGACTCAACAAGATCCAGACCGATCCCCGGTTCTGCAACCTGGGCTACTGGGTCCGGCGGGCGTGCCGCGGCCAGGGTGTCGCGCCCCGCGTCGTGCAGGCACTGGCCGTCCAGGCATTCGGGCCGCTGGGCCTGCATCGGGTGGAGATCGTCGTGGCCGTGGGCAACCTCGCCAGCGAACGGGTGGCGGTGAAGTCCGGCGCCCTGCGCGAGGGCGTGGCGCGCAACCGACTGGTCATCGACGACCGTCCTGCCGCCGCGCACATGTTCTCACTGGTGCCCTGATCGGCGATCGCGATGCGGTTACGCACCCGAGAGTGCGGCGGGCGTACCGCAGGAATCGATCCGAAGGGTAGAGCCACGCCATGCGTGGCTGCTCCCTCAGTGCGCGACCAGCGCCACCGCCAGCCCCACCACCGGCAACGCCCACGCCAGCGGCGCGATCCAGCGCGGGCGGTACGGATACAGCCCGAACGCGATCACCACCCCGCTGATCGTCAGCGCGCCCAGCCACAGCACCGGGCCGATCGCCCAGCCGTGGTCCAGCACGCACAGCGCGAATGCGACGGTCAGCAGCGCCCAGCCTACCCAGCGCCACACCCGCATACGGGATGCGCTCGCGCCGGCTTTGCCATGCAGGTCCAGCTGGTGCTTGTCCATGGCCAGCGACAACGCGGTGAACGCCGAGAAGGTCAGCGTGATCGCGAGCAGCATCATGCCGTGGCCTCCGCCGCGGCCGCCTGCTGGCGACGCTTCTTTTCGGCCGCGCTCAGCGGGGGCTGCCAGCGCTGCATGCGATGGCCGCAGTAGGCCAGCATCGCGCCGAAGGCGAGCATGGTCAGGTCGACACCGGCCAGCACCCAGTCACCGGTGCGCAGGGTGACGCCCAGATGCGCATGCGTGGTGAGTGCGTTGACCACCGGGATCAGGGCGAACAGCACGCCACCCAGATACAGCTGCCAGGTCCACATCATCCGCTTCGGCCAGACGAAGCCGGCCAGCAAGGCAGCGGCCCAGGCATAGAAGAAGGCATTGACCTCGGCATCGGAACGCTCGGCCATGTGGACGGGCAGCAGCCGGTTGGCCAGGAAGTAGGTCGCGAACGCGATCGGCAGGCCGGCCACCGCGCCGATGTTGAGCGCGTCGACCAGGCGCAGCCCGAAGCCGGTCCTGCCGGACTTGGCGTGCTTGGGCCGCTCCTTGACCGCCCACAGCACCACGCCGCTGGCCACCATCAGGCAGCCGATCAGCCCGGACAGGAAGAACAGGGCGCGCAGGCCCCAATCCGCGAAGCGGGCCAGGTGCAGGCCGTACATCACGCCGCGGGTCTGGGTCGCGCCGCCCGAGGCCGGGCTGGCCTCGATCAACTGGCCGGTGATGGCATTGAAACGCAGCGACGGGGTATCCACCGACAGGCGCTTTCCATCGCGCTGGGTGATGTCCACGATCGCATTGGCCGCGCCCGGGTGGTACAGGGTGAAGCCGGCCACGTCCGCGCCTTTCCATTCGGCGCGTGCGCTGTCCAGCAGCTGCTGGATCGGCAGCGGCGTGGCGCGTCCCTCGGCCGGCGTCTCGATCTCGGCCAGGCGCGCGAAGGCCTCGCTGAAGAACGCCTCCTCATCCTTGGGGTAGGCCACGCTCACGCCCCACGGCAGGTACATGAACATCAAGGTGACGATGCCGGTGTAGGTGATCATCGCGTGGTACGGCAGGGCCATCACCGCGCTGACGTTATGGAAATCCAGCCACGAACGCAGGCCCTTTTCCGGCCGGAAGGTGAAGAAGTCCTTGAAGATCTTCTTGTGCGTGATCACGCCGGTGATGATCGCCACCAGCATGAACATCGCGCAGAACCCGACCAGGTAACGCGCCCAGTACACCGGGATGTAGTGCAGGTCGAAATGCAGGCGGTAGAAGAAGTCGCCGCCGCGGGTTTCGCGCGCGGCGATCTCCTCGCCGGTGTTCGGATCGACGGTGGCATCGCCGAAGCGGCCACCGCCGCGCCGGCGGCGCTCGCCTTCCACCGGTGGCTTGACCATCGATTCGGGATTGCGCCAGAACATGCGCATCGCCGGGTTGCGCGGGTCGGGCAGGGTGACGTTCCAGCTCTCGGCCTGCGGGGCCTTGTGTTGCAGGAAGGTCAGCGCGCGCTCGGCGGCCACGTCGGCGGTGACGCTGCTGCGCGGCAGTTCCGGGCGCATCCAGCGGCTGATCTCTTCGCGGTAATAGCTGGCGGTGCCAGCCATGAAAATCAGCAGCAGCAGCCAGCCGACCAGCAGGCCGGTCCAGGTGTGCAGCCAGGCCATCGACTGGCGGAATCCATTCTTCATGCGGCCCCCTGCAGCAGGCGGGTGCCCACCCAGAACAGCACGGTCGGAACCAGGATGCCGACCCAGGCGCGCAGGGCGGTGCGGGTGGCGAACGCCCACAACGCCGCGCAGGCGCACAGCACGATCGCCACCAGCATGCCGGTCAGCACGGCCTGGCCACGCGCGATCGGCAGGGCGACGGCGAAGAACATCGAGCAGGTGGCGGCCAGTGCGTAGCCGCCGAAGATCGCGGCGAGCGAGCGTGACAACACACCCAGCCAGGGGCGGGTGAAGAAAGAACCAAGACGGTTGAACCTGGCGCTGGCGTTCGGCGTGCTGTCCACGGAAACCTGCTGATCGATCGGGGAAACGGGCATCACCGGCCGCAGCCGGTGATGAAGAATAGTGGCCATCCCTTCCAGTGTGAGAATCGGCAGCACGCGCGCGCAGCGACGCTGCCAAAGGCAGAAGGCGGTGCGAGGAACCACGGATCATGGGAGGTACACGGGACCGTCGCGCGGGAAAGCGCAGGGCCTCGGTGCGTCAATTGGCCAGGCGCACAGCGGAATGGTGAATGATAGGCATTATCATTTAGTTAGACAAGCGTCAGGGTGGTGTCGGGAGCGGGTAAACGCCGTGCGCTGGGGTACGTCCGGTGGGCTACAAGACCGTCGCCTGTGTGTCACGGCCGGGCAATATCGCGTCAACAGACTGTGAGGATGTCGTGACACGCCGTCACGGCATCCCCCCTCTGTTCGTTCGCGGAGTCGTCAGTGAATCGTTGTGCCCTTGCTGTTGCGGTGCTGTCCGTCCTTACCTTCGCCACGGCCGCCGATGCGCGCGCCGAGGCCGCCCCGGCAGGGAATGCCGCGGCCCCCGCCACCCTGGACACCATGATCGTCACCGGTACGCGCGGCAGCAACCGCACGCAGTTCGACACGCTGGCCCCGGTGGACGTGTTCTCGCAGGAAGAGATCCAGGCGATCGAATCGTCCGACCTCAACGATGTGCTGGCGCAGCTGGTGCCGTCGTTCGTGGTGCAACGCATGCCGATGAACGACGGCCTGGTGTTCGTGCGGCCGGCCACGCTGCGTGGCCTCTCGCCGGACCAGACCCTGGTGCTGGTCAACGGCCGGCGCTTCCACCGCTCTGCGCTGCTCGGTGCACGCGGTGCGCAGGGCCCGGACCTGGCCCAGATTCCGGTGCATGCGATCCAGCGCATCGAAGTGCTGCGCGACGGTGCGTCGGCGCAGTACGGCTCGGATGCCATCGCCGGCGTGATCAACATCATCCTGGATGACCGCGTCGGGGGTGAGCTGTCGCTGGGCCTCTCCGAATACAGCGAGGGCGATGGCACCGGCCGCAAGATCGGCGGCCGCCACGGCTTTGCATTGGGCGACAAGGGCAGCCTGTCGCTGTTCGCCGACTGGGACAAGTCCGATGCCACCTCGCGCAGCCGCCAGCGCGCCGATGCGATCGCCTTCCAGAACGCCCACCCGGATCTGGTCGTGCCCGATCCGGTGCAGCGCTGGGGCCAGCCCGACCTGGAAAACCGCCATTTCGGCTTCAACCTCACCCTGGCCTTGAACGACAGCGTCGACCTTTACGGCTTCGGTCTGTACGGGCACAGCGAAGGCGTCAGTGATTTCAACTGGCGCAATCCCGATGGCACCGCCTCGGTCTACAACCGCAGCCGCGTGTTCCCCGGCTGGGATGCGCGCAGCCTGTACCCGACCGGCTTCAGCCCGAAATACGGCAACGAGCAGGACGACCTGCAGGGCGTGCTCGGTCTGCGTGGCTACTGGGGCGAGCGCTGGCGCTGGGATGTGAGCGGCTCCTATGGGCGCAACCGCATCGGCTACACGCTGGGCAATTCGATCAACGCCTCGCTTGGCCCGGACAGCCCCACCTCGTTCTACCTTGGGCGCCTCTCGCAGGAAGAGAAGAACCTCAACGCGGATCTCGTCTATTCGCTGCCGGTCAGCGCGCTGGCCGCGCCGATCAACATCGCCTTCGGCGCGGAGACGCGCGAGGAAACCTACGGCGTGGATGCCGGCGATCCGGCGTCGTACGCGATCGGCCCGGGGGCGGTGACCGGCCTGGCCGGTGGTGCCAACGGTGCGCCGGGTTTCAGTGCGGCCAATGCCGGGCGCTGGAGCCAGCGCAGCCGCGCGGCCTACATCGATGTCGAAGCCCCATTGACGGCACGCTGGACCGTCGGCGCGGCGACCCGTTACGAGCACTTCTCCGCCTTTGGTGAAAGCGTGGACGGCAAGCTCTCCAGCCGCTTCGAGTTCACCCCGGACCTGGCGGTGCGCGGCTCAGTCTCCACCGGCTTCCGTGCGCCGACCCCGGGCCAGCTCTATACGCAGAGCACCCAGCAGGGTCTGGACACCGTGACCCTGCAGGTGTTCACCACCGGCCGCCTGTCGCCCAGCGACCCGCTCGCGATCCAGCTCGGTGCCAAGCCGCTCAAGCCGGAGCAGTCGCGCACCGCCTCGCTCGGCCTGACCTGGAAGAACGACCTGGGCTTCTCCGGCTCGGTGGACCTGTACGACATCAAGGTCACCGACCGCTTCAGCCAGTCGGCCTCGTTCGCGGTGCCGGCCGGCGTGCCCAACCCGCTGGCGTACACCTCGGTGAGCTTCTACACCAACGATTTCGACACCACCACGCGCGGTGTCGATGTGGTCGCCAGCCACACCACCGCACTTGGCGCGGGACGACTGAGCACCACGCTGGGCTACAACTACAACCAGACCCAGGTGGACAGCGGTGCCACCGGCGTGGCCACCAATGAAAGCCAGCGCCGCATCTTCGAAGAGCGCCTGCCGCGGCAGAAGGCCACGCTCGGCAGCACCTACGCGTGGGGTCGCTTCAGCGTGCTCGGCAAGCTGCGATACTACGGGGCATGGACAGACTCTTCGGGCAATGCCACCGGCGACATCTTCCAGCGCTTCGGGGCGATGAGCTTCGTCGATCTGGCGGTGAGCTGGAACGTCACCGAGCAGCAGACGCTGCGGATCGGCGCGGACAACCTGTTCGACCGCTACCCGGACGAGGCCAGCTTCCAGGCCAGTCGCGGCCTGATCTATTCGCGGAACGCGCCGTATGACACCGACGGCCGCAACCTCTACGCCGAATACCGGATCCGCTACTGATGGACCGGCAACGACGCTCTCTGCTGCGTGGCGCACTGGCCCTGCCGGTCGCCACGGTACTTTCCGGCACGACCGCCATGGGTGCTGAACCGATGGCGCTGCCGGCAATGGGCACGCGTACGCCCACAGAGCTTGCCGCCGACGAAACCTGGTGGGCGCAGGTCCGCGCGCTGTACGACCTCACCGATGAGGTCGTGATGCTGGACAACGGCTACTGGGGCGCGATGGCGCGCCCGGTGCTGCAGGCCTACCAGCAGGCCACTGCCACGGTGAATGCCGGCAACGCCTGGTTTGGGCGCCTGGCGTTCCCGCCGCTGTTCGAACAGGCCCGCGTGCGCCTGGCGCAGGTGCTGGGGGTGGAGACCGACGAGATCGTGCTCACTCGCGGTGCGACGGAAGCGATGCAGGTGCTGATCGGCAGCTACCGTGGGCTGTCACCGGGCGATGCGGTGATGTACGCGGACACCGACTACGACAGCATGATCAGCGCGATGCAGTGGCTGCAGGCGCGGCGCGGTGTGCAGCCGGTGGCGATCACGCTGCCCGAGCCGTTCGACCATGACAGCATCGTGGAGACCTACCGCCGCGCGCTGGCCGCCAACCCGCGCGTGCGCCTGCTCCTGCTGACCCACGTCAACCACCGCAACGGGATGCTGCTGCCGGTGGCCGAGATCGCCGCGCTGGCCCGGGCGGCCGGCGTGGAGGTGGTGCTCGATGCGGCGCATGGCATCGGCCAGGTGGATACGCCGCTGCGCGCGCTGGGCGTGGATTTCATCGGGATCAACCTGCACAAGTGGATCGGCGCGCCGGTCGGTGTCGGCGCGCTGTATGTCCACCGCGGACGGGTGCGTGATCTGGATCCGTACATGGGCGAGCAGGACCACGACGACATCCGCACCCGCGTGCACACCGGCACGGTCAACTTCGCGGCGTACATGGCGCTACCGGTCGCACTGGACCTGCACGAGCGCATCGGCGTGGCCAACAAGCGTGCGCGCCTGCTGCGCCTGCGCAATCAGTGGATGGACGCGTTGCGCGGCGACGCACGCATCCAGCTTCTGGGCTCGGACGACCCGCGGCTGTCCAGTGCGATCACCTCGTTCCGGCTGCGCGGGCAGACCACGATGCGCGACAACACCGCCACCTCGCAGCGGATGGTGAAGCAGTCAGGCGTGTTCGTGGTGCCGCGCGAGGGGTTGGCCTCCGGCGCCTGCCTGCGGGTGACGCCGGGGATCTTCAGCACGCCGGCGCAGATGGACGCACTGGTGGCGGCGGTACGCGCGGTCGCCGGCTGAGGCACCCGACGACGCTGGCGGTGACCTCGCCAGCGTCCGGCGGCAGGCCCGACGCGGGTCGGGCTACCAGTGGAACCACACCGTCAGCGCGTGCAGGATCACGCCGATCAGACCACCCACCAGGGTGCCGTTGAAGCGGATGAACTGCAGGTCGCGGCCAACGCTCAGTTCCAGCTGCTCGACCAGGTGGCGTTCGTCCCAGCTCTTGACCGTCTGCGCGATGTGCTCGGTCACGCCGCTGCGCAGCCGGGTGGTCAGGCGCTCGGCACCGTCCATCAGGTGCTGGTTGAGCGCCTCGCGCAGCGAAGGGTCGGCCTGCAGCGCCTCACCCACGGAGGCCAGGCTGCGGCGCAGATGGCCGGCGAGCGCAGAGTCCTCGCTGGCCAGGTCGGCACGCAGGCTGGCGTGGATGCGCGCCCACAGGCCCTGCACGTACTCCTGCACGGCCGGGTGGTCGATCACCTGCTGCTTGAGCTGCTCCACTTTCTCGGCCAGGGCCGGGTCTTCGCGCAGGCGCTGGATGTAGTCGCTCAGCCAGGTTTCGTAATCGCGGCGCAGCGGATGCTCGGGCTGGGCCAGAATCTGCTGCAGTTCTTCCAGCACCGCGTGCGCCAGTCGCTCGGCCAGGGTGTCACCGATCTCGTCGATCGGTTTGACCCAGTTGACCGTGCTGGCCAGCTTGGGCCACTCGCGCTGGATGTAGCCCACGATCAGCGTGGAGGCGCGGTCTTTGACCTTCTCGTTGCCCAGCCACTCGCTGATCCGGGTCAGGCCTTCATCCAGCACGCGCTGGTGGCGGTTGTCGGCGGTCAGCAGGCCGAGCAGTTCACCGGCGGTGGCGGCCGCGTTCCACTGGCGCAGCTGCTGGATCACGAAGCCCTGGATGCTGCGCCGGACCGCGGCCTCATCGAGGAAATCCAGCGCCTGCAGCGCCCAGCCGCGCGCCATGTCGGCCAGCATGCGGGCGCGTGCGGGTTCGGCGAGCCAGCTGCCGAGGCGGCTGGCCGGATCGAACACCTGCAGCCTCGCCAGCAGCGCCTGCGGTTCCAGGAACTGGTCGCGCACGAACAACGCCAGGCTGTCGGCAATGCGGTCCTTGCTGCGCGGGATGATGGCGGTATGCGGGATCGGCAAGCCAAGCGGCCGCCGGAACAGCGCGACCACCGCGAACCAGTCGGCCAGCGCGCCGACCGCAGCGGCTTCGCAGAAGGCCGAGACCCAGGCCCAGATGCCGCGTTCGCCGTGCCAGTGGCTGACCGCGAATCCGGCCAGCATCGCCACCAGCATGGCCAAGGCGATCAGTTTGAGGCGGCGCAGCTGGGCGCGGCGCGGGTCGGGCGGGGAGATCGGCGTCATCCCGGCAGTCTAACGACCGCAGGATGATGGCGAGGTAGTGCCGGCCGCTGGCCGGCAACCTGCCCCCCCCATCCGAAGGTCAATCGCGTTGCCGGCCCGCGGCCGGCACTACCTCAGACGTCCGCAACCTGCTTTCGCAGCGCGGCCAGCTGCTGGCGCAGGGTGTCGTTCTCCAGGGTCAGCGCGATGATGCGCTGGCGCAGTTCGCCCGGGCCTTCGCCCAGCGCGTTGAGCGCATCGGCGATCTCGGCGGCGCGGCTGGGGTCGACCTCGGCGTCGCCATCGGCGCTGTGCAGCACCTCCTGGGCCGGCTTGCGCGGCTTGCGCTTGGACTCGCGCACGCGCTTGGCGGCCTGCTTGAGTTCGTCCTTGCCGGCGGCGGCCGCGGCGCGCTGTTCGTCTTCGGGCAGGTCGGCCACGGCGGCCGCGGCGCTGATCGAGATCACCCCGGTCTTGACTGCTTCCACCAGCTCCGGCGCGGCCTGCTTGTGGATGCGTTCGATCATCGTCACCTGGCTGCTGCTCAGGCGCGCTTCGCGGGCCATGTCGGCGCGGCTGACCTTCGGCGCGGCGGCCCATGGCGGGCTGTCCTCGTCACCGGCATCGGCCGGGCCGCTGATCTCGCCGTCGCTTTCCTTCTGCAGCTGGGCCTGGTCGGCGCGATGACGCTCGGCCAGGATGTCGCGCTTGCGCAGCGCCAGCACGCCGCGCTGGAAATCGGAGACGCTGCGGCGGCCCAGGTGCTGTTCGATCATCCACAGGTGGACGTCGTCCATCGATTGGAACCGGGTGTTCTGGATCGTCTGGAACGGCAGGCCGTGTTTCTGGCAGATGCCGTAGCGGTTGTGGCCGTCCACCAGCACCTCCCCCCACAGCACCAGCGCATCGCGGCAGCCCTCGGCGAGGATGCTGCGCTCCAGGGCGTCGTGCTCGTCCGGGGTCAGCGGGTCGATGTAGGCCTTGAGTTCTTCTTTGACGACAATGTCCATGCAATCCGGTACGCGAGCGAAACGTGACCGACCATTGTAAGGATCGCGGCGGCCGCCGTCGTCGCCGACGGATTCAGGCTCAGCCGGTGGCGCGGATCATCTCGCCCAGCACGTCCACGATCCGGTCGATGTGGCTGCGCTCCAGGATCAGCGGCGGCGACAGTGCGATCACATCGCCGGTGCACCGCACCAGCAGCTGGCCGTCGCGGAAGCAGCGCTCGAACACCTCGTAGCCGCGGGCGCCCGGGGCATTCTTGCGGGGCATCAGCTCGACCGCGCCGATCAGCCCGAAGTTGCGGATGTCGATCACATGCGGCAGCCCGCGCAGGCTGTGCAGCCGTTCCTGCCAGTAGTCGCCCAGCTCGAGGGCACGCTCGAACAGATGCTCGTCGGCGTAGGTATCCAGGGCAGCCAGGGCGGCCGCACAGGCCAGCGGATGACCGGAATACGTATAGCCATGGAAGAACTCGATCGCGGCCGGCGGACCCTGCATGAACGCACCGTGGATCGCATCGCTGGCCAGCACCGCCCCCATCGGCACTGCGCCGTTGGTCAGGCCCTTGGCCAGGGTCAGCAGATCCGGGGTGACCCCGAAGCGCTGCGCGGCGAAGGCGTTGCCGACCCGGCCGAAGCCGGTGATGACCTCATCGAACACCAGCAGGATGCCGTGCTGGTCGCAGATCTCGCGCAGGCGCTGCAGGTAGCCCGGCGCCGGCAGGATCACGCCGGCCGAGCCGGCGATCGGCTCGACGAACACCGCCGCGATGGTGGACGCATCGTGCAGAGCGATCAGCCGCTCCAGGTCCTCGGCCAGCTCGGCGCCGTGGCGCGGCAGGCCGGCACTGAAGGCATTGCGCTGCAGATCGAGCGTGTGACGCAGGAAATCGCTGCCCGCCAGCAACGGCCCGAAGCTCTTGCGGTTGTTGGGCAGGCCGCCGATCGACAGGCCGCCGAAGCCGACGCCGTGATACGCCTTCTCGCGGCCGATGAAGCGGGTGCGGTGGCCCTCGCCGCGCAGGCGATGGTAGGCCAGCGCGATCTTCATCGCGGTGTCGACTGCTTCGGAACCGGAATTGGTGAAGAAGGCATGGTTCAAGCTGCCCGGCGCCAGCGCGGCCAAGCGCTGGGCCAGCACGAAGGGCAGCGGCGAGCCCATCTGGAAGGGCGGCGCGAAATCCAGCGTGGCGGCCTGCTGCTGGATCGCCTGCACGATCCGCGGTCGCGCATGCCCCGCGTTGCAGCACCACAGTCCCGCCGCGCCATCCAGGATCGCGCGGTCGTCGACGTCGTGGTAGTACATGCCCTCGGCGCGGACCAGCAGGCGCGGGGAGGCCTTGAACTGGCGGTTGGCGGTGAACGGCATCCAGTACGCGTCCAGGTCCGCAGGCGCTTGGCTGGCCAGGGTCGACAACGACGATTCGGGACGAGGCATGAGGCACTCCGCAGGGGCGCGATGGTCACGACTTTATCGCACCCGCCTCACGTCATCCCGTGACGGCGGCGGGTATAACCGCCTTACCCGAATGACACCGCGAGGATGACGCCCATGACCACCGCACGCACCCGTGACGACTGGCAGCGCCAGGCCGATGCACTGGCCTTCCAGGGGCAGGCCTTCATCGATGGGCGGTATGTCGATGCCGCCAGCGGCGCGCGCTACGACTGCATCAGCCCGATCGACGGCCGCGTGCTGGTGCAGGTGGCCGACGCCGATACCGTGGATGTCGACCGTGCGGTCGCGGCGGCGCGGCGCAGTTTCGACGCAGGGGACTGGTCGCGGGCCGCACCGTCGCACCGCAAGCAGGTGCTGCTGCGGCTGGCCGATCTCGTTGAACGGCACGCCGACGAACTCGCGTTGCTGGAAACCCTCGACATGGGCAAGCCGGTGCGCGACGCGCGCCAGGGCGACCTGGCCGGGGTGCTGCGCTGCCTGCGCTGGACGGCCGAGGCGGTCGACAAGGTGTACGGCGAGGTCGCCCCCACGGCGCTGGACACGCTGGGCCTGATCACCCGCGAGCCGGTCGGCGTGGTGGCGGTGATCGTGCCGTGGAATTTCCCGCTGCTGATGGCGGCGTGGAAGATCGCGCCCGCCCTGGCGGCGGGTAACTCGATCGTGCTCAAACCGTCCGAACGGTCGCCGTTGAGCGCGATCCGCCTCGCCGCACTGGTCGCCGAAGCCGGCGTGCCCGATGGCGTGTTCAATGTGCTGCCGGGCCATGGCGAGCGCACCGGCGAACCGCTGGCGCTGCACATGGACGTGGATGCGCTGGCCTTCACCGGCTCCACCGCTGTCGGTCGCCGGTTGCTGCAGTGCGCGGGTAAATCGAATCTCAAGCGCACCTGGCTGGAGTGCGGTGGCAAGAGCCCGAACCTGGTGTTCGCCGACGCGCCGGATCTGGACAGGGCCGCGCAGGCGGCCGCCACCGCCATCTTCTACAACCAGGGCGAGGTGTGCACGGCAGGCTCGCGCCTGCTGGTCCAGCGCTCGATCAAGGATGCCTTCGTGGCGCGGGTGCTCGCACAGGGCCGGCACATGCAGCCGCAGCATCCGTTCGAGCCGGACGCTGCGATGGGTGCCCTGGTCGATGAGGCCCACGCGGGCCGCGTGCTGGACTACGTGGCACGCGGCGAGGCCGAGGGCGCGCGCCTGCTGCTGGGCGGCAAACGGCGCGAGGTGGTGCCTGGCGGCAGCTATGTGGAGCCGACGGTATTCGATGACGTCGATCCGCAGCACACCATCGCCCGCGAGGAAATCTTCGGGCCGGTGCTGTCGGTGCTGACCTTCGATCACGAAGAGGACGCGTTGCGCCTGGCGAACGACTCGGTCTACGGCCTGGCCGCCGGTGTGTGGACGCGCGACCTGGGGCGTGCGCACCGCGTGGCCCGCGGGCTGCGTGCGGGCAGTGTCTGGGTCAACCAATGGGACGGCGGCGACATGACCGCGCCGTTCGGTGGCTACAAGCAGTCCGGCATCGGCCGCGACAAATCCCTGCACGCCTTCGACAAATACACCGAGCTCAAGGCGACCTGGATCCATCTGGGCGGATGAGGCACCTCAGCAGTCCTGGCTGTGGCCGATCAGCGACTCGCGCAGCAGGTCGCGATCCCTTTCGTCCACGGCGTTGCCCAGGTAATCGATCTGCTGCCGGGTGAGTCCGCACTGGTCCACCATGTAGCCCGGCGGCCAGGCACCGATCAGCTGGAAGATGCCCTGTACGATCTGCTCCGGCGTCATGCCGGCCTTCATGCGGAAGCGCTCGTGCCGGGGCTGGAACGCCGGGTGGATATCCCGGTTGCCCAGCACGCGCGGCACCAGTGACGCGGCGTCGATGCCGCTGCCGGTCAGCGACGACGGCACGCTCAGGTCCAGCGGCATGGGCAGGGCCAGTGGATCCACGGCGGCGTGCGATGCGGGGGTTGGTGTGGTCGCGACGGGCGCAGGCAGGCGCCGCGATGCCGCGGCCTGCGCCGGGGAGGGCAGGGGGGCCGTCGAGCGCGGGGGAACCGGTGCAGGCAACGGCTTCGGCAACCAGTACAGCGCCAGGCGCGCTTCATCAGCGGCAACACTGGGGGCCGGTGAACGCAGCAGCACGCCCAGCATCAGTCCGTGCACCACGATTACCACGCCGATGGCGGCGGGCTGTGTCCAGCGCGAGGCGATGGCACTCTTCCTTGAAGCAGACATCCGGGACCGTCCTGGTGGGGTGAGCGCGGTGAGACCGGGCGGTGCAGGGGAAGTTCCTGCCCGATGCGCAGGTCGCCGACCCGGTCACAGCCTGACAGTCTCGTCTGCAACCATCGCGGCAGGCCCGGGGTCGGCGTGGCAGAATCCGGCAGCTGCCTATTCCTGCGTACCCGATGTCCACACCTGCTGTCGCCCCTGTCGTGAACTCCCCCCGCCGCATCCTGCTGGCGAGCCTGATCGGCACCACCATCGAGTTCTTCGATTTCTACATTTACGCCACGGCGGCGGTGCTGGTGTTCCCGCACCTGTTCTTCCCGGAGAGCAGCGACGGGGCGGCGATGCTGCAGTCGCTGGCGACCTTCGCCGTCGCGTTCATCGCGCGGCCAGTCGGCTCGGCGGTGTTCGGCCACTATGGCGACCGCATCGGGCGCAAGGCCACCCTGGTGGCGGCGCTGCTCACGATGGGCATCTCGACCGTGGCGATCGGTCTGCTGCCCACGCATGCCAGCATCGGTCTGGTGGCGCCGGCGCTGCTGGCGCTGTGCCGGTTCGGCCAGGGCCTGGGGCTGGGCGGGGAGTGGGGCGGCGCGGTGCTGCTGGCCACCGAGAACGCACCGCCCGGCAAACGGGCCTGGTACGGCATGTTCCCGCAGCTGGGCGCGCCGCTGGGCTTCCTGCTCTCGGCCGGCATCTTCCTGCTGCTGGGGCGCGCGATGAGCGAGGCCGAGTTCCTGCAGTGGGGGTGGCGCGTGCCGTTCCTGGCCAGCTCGCTGCTGGTCGGCATCGGCCTGTGGGTACGCCTGAACATCCACGAGACCCCGCAGTTCCAGGCCGCGCTGGACCGCAACGAACGGGTCAAGCTGCCGATGTTGACCGTGCTGCGCGAGCATCCGCTGACCCTGGTGCTGGGCACCCTGGGGGCATTCGCCACCTTCGTGCTGTTCTACCTGATGACGGTGTTCACGCTGGGCCATGGCACCACCGTGCTGGGGTATTCGCGTGAGCAGTTCCTGCTGCTGCAGATGGTCGGCATCCTGTTCTTCGCGGCGGGCATTCCGATTTCCGCGCTGTACGGCGACCGCTGGGGCACGCGCCGCACCATGATCGTCGCCAGTGGCCTGATCCTCGCCTTCGGCGTGGTGTTCGCGCCGCTGTTCCAGGCGGGCAGCCCGTGGCTGGTGCTGGGCTTCCTGGCGCTGGGCCTGTTCCTGATGGGGCTGACGTATGGGCCCTGCGGCACCTTCCTGGCCGAGATCTATCCGGTCCAGGTGCGCTATACCGGCGCGTCCTTGTCGTTCAACCTGGCCGGCATCCTCGGTGCCGCACCGGCGCCGTACGTGGCCACCTGGCTGGCCGAACGCTACGGGCTGGTGGCGGTGGGTTACTACCTGTGCGTGACCGCGCTGATCACCATCGTGGCGCTGCTGGCGATGGGCCGGCGCGGGCGCTGATCAGCGGAAGAAGCGCTTCAGCGTGCGGCCCAGCCAGCTGCCCTGCTGGTGGTCGCGCGCGAACTGGTTGAGGTGCTGCTTGACCTGCGGCGCGTAGGCCTTGTCATCGCCACGGATGTGGTTGAACAGCCAGCGCGACAGCATCGTGCGCAGCTCTTCGGTGACGTCTTCGCCGGCCTGGAAGCGCAGCCGGTACTCGCCCACGCGCTTGCCGAAGATTTCATGCACGCGCTTGTGCGCCGCGCAGAACGGGTAGCCGGCTTCCTCCATCAGCTCTTCTTCGAAAGCGAAGTGGGACATCGTGTAGTCCACCAGCTCGTCGATCACTTCGGCCACTGCCAGCCGCTCCAGACTCTTCTGGGCGACGTGCAGGTGGTTGAGCATCTCCACGATGCGCATGTGCTGGTGATCGATGACATCGATGCCGATGTTCAGATCGTCCTGCCAGACCAGAAGTGCCATGGTGCGTTCCCCGCGATGTTCAACTGGGGGCGACTCTAGGCAGTCGCGGTCGGCGCCGCGTTGATCTCGATCAAGGCGCCAGGGCAGGCTCGCGCTGGTGTGGGCCGGTGGCCACCGTGGCGCAGTGGACCCGGTTGCGGCCCCCCGCCTTGGCCAGGTACAGCTGCCGATCGGCCTCGGAGATCAGCCGGTGCAGCGAATCGCGGTGCGGGCGAAGGCAGCACAGCCCGATGCTGACCGTCATGCGCAGGGTGGTATGGCCCAGGTCGACCTCCAGCGCGGCGATCGTCTGTCGCAGTTCCTCGAAGTAGACCAGCGCCGCCTCCTGGTCCAGGCCCGGCACCAGCAGGCAGAACTCCTCGCCACCGAAGCGCGCGACCAGATCGTCCTGGCGGGCGTGCTGGCCGACCGCCGCGGCGACCGCGCGCAGCGCATCGTCACCGGCCTCATGCCCATGGGTATCGTTGATGTGCTTGAAGTGGTCGATGTCGATCATCGCCACCGCGACCTGTTCACCGTCCAGGTGCAGCTGCGGCAGCTGGCGCTGGCTCTGCTCCAGGAAACACCGGCGGTTGGGCAGGCCGGTCAGGAAATCACGGGTGGCCAGGTCCTGCAGGGTGCCGATCAGCTCGAGCTGATCCACGTTCTGCGAGACGCGGCAGAAGAACTCTTCGCGCGAGAAGGGCTTGCGCAGGAAGTCGTTGGCGCCGTTCTTGAGGAAACGCGGGATCAGCGATGGATCGGTGTTGCCGGAAATGCCGATCACCGCCAGTTTGTCGCGCGAGCGCATCGTGCGCAGGCGTCGGGTGAACTCCACGCCCTCCATGCCGGGCATTTCCTGGTCGACCACGGCCAGCCGGATCGCCGGATGGGCCTCGATCGCCTTGAGCCCCTCGGCACCGTCGGCGGCCTCGTAGACGTCGTGTCCGTACATGCGCAGCAGCGAGGCGGCGTACATCCGCGCCGACATCGAGTCGTCCACCACCAGGGCGGCGATGCGGCGGTTGCGCTCCAGCCGCTGCACCAGCCACACCAGGTAGTCGATGCTGCCGGGCGTGTTCTTGAGTACGTAATCGATGATCTGCTGCTGCAGTACGCGCTTGCGCAGGTCTTCGTCGTAGACGCCGCTGACCACCACCGTGGGCAGCCCGCGCGACAGGAAGTAATCGACCACGGTGTCGCGGTCGCCATCGGCCAGGACCAGCCCGGTCAGGACCAGGAACCAGCCCTGTTCCTCATCGAGCAGCCGCCCGGCTTCGGCCAGGCTGGTCGCCACCGAGACCGGCAGCTCCAGCCGCTGCTCGATCGCCTCGCGCAGCATGCTGGTGAACGTGCGCGAGTTTTCCACCAGCAGGATCCGCTGGGGCAGGGCATCACCGGGGTCGCTGAGAACAGCGCCCTGCAACAGTGCCGGCATGAGGCGTACGCTCGGTTCCGAGTGGGTCGGGACAGATAGCGGCGGTTTCACACGCAACTTTAGGGGCAGGGGTGCTGCGTAACGTCGCAGCCTCGGCCTGGTTGCCCGGTGGGCGTCGTACTGTACCGGCCGCTCGGCCGGCTTCCGTTGATCGATGGATGCCCGCTTGCCGTTACTATCGCCGAAGTTCCCCTCAACGTTTTAATCAGGAGGTAAATGTGCGCATTCCAAGGATTGTTGGTGTTGTGGGTATCGTAATTCTCGCGTCGGTTCCGATGGTCGGGATGGCGCAGTCAGATGGTCACGGGACTCATCTTGCAAAAAGTGGTCTGGGCAGGGCGCAGCCGACAGCTGTCAATCTGAGTCAGGATCCGCAGTGGCGCCTGTATGGGTTCCAGCGCGATGGAATCTCGTACTTCCAGGTAAATGATCTGTTGGGACGTGTGCAGGTGATCATCGGAAATGTGGATGATGCATTCTGGACCTTGCCCGCTGGCGAAAGCTCGGCGAGTGTGTCGTTGCCACTGCAACGCGTACAACTCCCGGCAAATGCAGCGAGGACCGAAATCTATCGAGGCCCCCACTTCTCGCTGGTCCTGTATGGACGCGGTGCCGATGCTGTGTGGTCCGTCGAGGTCGTAGACCAGCAGCCCTAGCATTCTGATAGACAGCCAGCGTTGAGGTGCTGCCGCCCAGGGGGCAGCACCTCAATGCACCTTGGTAGGTGTCGAACGGACCTATTGTCCTGGTCGAGTACTTTCCCTTACCCACGTCTGTGGGGGCATGTTCGTCGCTTTGGCGGACGACCGCGCGGCGGTCTCCGCGAGTACTATCCTGACCCGATTGCGGCGGCACTGTACGAAGCCGCCGTAAGCGAGAGGCAGGCCCGCCAGATGCTCATCCACCATGGCGACAGTTGTCCCGGACAACGGCTGCACCGAATCAAGCAGTGCCACCACAATCAGGATTCCCCGCCGCGACCCGAAACGCCCGCAGCGCGCACGAACCACTATCTGTCCGAACTCATGTTCCAAAAGCAGGGACACCGCCTCAGTGAGTGCCCGATAGGCAGCCAGTTGCAGTCCTGTACTCAACATGCAGGGATCGCCTTCCAGGCGAGGTCGCGTCATCCGGTTGCTCTGGTCCCAGGATTCTCGTACGCCGCCGGCCTGCAGGGCAACGTAGAGACCCAGATGATCCAATGTGGTGGGATAGACCATGCTTGCCTGGGTACGGAACTGATGTGAATGCACCGCTGCAGTGTTCAACAGTCCGCTTGCTATTTCATGGTGGCCCTGCAGTTTCAGCCAGTTCACCACTTCTCTAAGCGATACCTCAATGCCGTCGCCGAGCTTCCTGATGTGGAGCGCGCGTTCGCGAAGGCCTTTTTCACTGGCGATATGTGAGTTGCGGGCCAGCTTTAGTGCATTTCTCTCGCCATCGTCACGGATCCGGTAACGATGGTAATAGTGCGTAATGCGCGAGCCGAACAGAAGCAGGGCGATACTGGCAACGGCCATGACCATCTGCGTCGTAAATGTCGTCGGATCGAATGCCAGGGGATACGGCTTTGGCGTCGTGAGGCCAATGATGAGATTGAGTGACGGGACGGCTATTGCGGCCCCACGCCAACCAAGCAGGCAGGTAAGAGCGATGGCAGGCAGTGCCATCAACAGTTGCAGGCTGCTCTTGGCCGTGGCCGACTCTTCGGGAATCATCGCAGAAGCGATGCCAGTCAGGATCATGAGCGCGAGTGCGGCGATACTCGGTGTCAGGAAGCGACCTGTCCACGGCAGTTCTGCGCGCCTACTGGCCCAAAGCAGGGCAAGAGGGACGACCGTCAGAATGCCGATGAAGTCGCCGACGATGTAGCGCGCCGCGCCGGTGAGTAACGGTACATCTGGCGTCGGCCACAGCAGGTGCATCAGGACCAGGTTCAACGACGTGACCGCTACGGCCGATGTCGCGCCAACTGAAAGCAACCAGACCTGCGTGGTGGTGGCCACCATCCTGCGATGCAGTCGCACGATCATTGCAACCGTTGGCATCAGTGAGACGGAGGCGAGGATGACCCACGTCAACCCATACTTTTCCACCATCGGGTAACGCATCTGGGCGAAGTAGGCGTATTCGCCGAGAAACAGGTACGGCCACAGTCGTGGCGGGCAAAGCAGCAGCGCGGCCACGCGTATGCCCGCAGGCAGGTAGAACTGGTCGAGGGACAGCTTGCGTGCGCCCCAGCATGCAAACGCATAGATGACTGCAAGGACAAGCCCGATAGGCTCGATGCGCAGGTTCAACTGAAGTCCATTTTTCCACCATTCTCCTCGCATCGGCTTCCCCTGTTCGTGCCTTCTACTTCCCTGTGTAGCAATGCCCGCGATGAGATTGGACGGTATCTATACCCGCCGGATTATGCAATTGCGAAACTGATCCGCCGTGGTGCCGACGACACGGTGTGGATTCGCGCGCGGCACGCATAGCGCTCATGGGCGTGACACATATCTCATTTTTTATGAAATCCTTCACGCAGGCTGTGGGGCCGCGTTCGAAATGCGCCGCAGTCACGCAGGTGAATCCCGGTTCTCGAGGAGTGCCAATCTCAGCCGCTGCAGGCGTTGATGTGACGCATTCTCCACGCTTCGTCGTTATGGGACGCGCGACGTACACAGCGCGGGAGATGCTGCGATACCGTCTACTGGCCCCTCGGTCTGGATGTGGCGGGATGTGGAGAGCCCGTTTTCAGATGCCGCGCCGTGTCTCATTTTTCCGATGCCGGGTGTCAACGCAGCGCGAGTAAATGATGGGGCTTATGATCTTCACAATTCCCGGCTTGGCGGCCACGACGCACATTGAGTGGCTGAAAATGTCGAATCGACGCAAGGGCTCCAACCCGTCACCGCGCAGCACCCGGCCGGCACCGCCGCCGAACCCGCCACCCCCGCCGAAAGCCCCTTAAGCCCTCACCACAACGCATCGCGCAGCTTGTACCAGGACATCGCCGCGACCAGCAGCGGCGTCCGCAGCATGCGCCCGCCGGGGAAGGGCCGGTGCGGGATGCGTTCGAACACGTCCAGGCGCTCGGCCTGCCCGGCGATGGCCTCGGCCAGCACCTGGCCGGCGAGCCCGGCTGCCGCCACGCCGTGGCCCGAGAAGCCCTGCGCGAAATAGACATTCGGGGTCAGCCGGCCCCAGTGCGGGGCGCGGTTGCGGGTGATGTCGACATAGCCACCCCAGACGTACTCCAGCTCCACATCGGCCAGCTGCGGGAACACCGAGCGCATGCGCCGGGTCATGACGCCGCGCAGCCCGGGTGGGGGCAGGGCGGAATAGCTGGCCTGGCCGCCGAACAGCAGGCGGTGGTCGCGGCTCAGCCGGAAATAGTCCAGCGCCCAGCTGACATCGGCCACGGCCATGTCGTTGCGGATCAGCGCCTGCGCCCGCGCCTGCCCGAGCACGGTACTGGCGCCGATATACGTGCCCACCGGCATGATCCGCGATTCGAGCTCGGGCGCGATGCCTTCCAGCCACGCGTTGCCGGCGATCACCACATGGTCGGCCGTTACCGTGCCGTGCGCGGTGCGCAGTTGCGGCCGCGCCCCTCGGATCAGCTGCAGCACCGGCGACTGTTCGTGGATCACCGCCCCGGCCCCCTCGGCCGCGCGCGCCAGGCCTTGCGCATAGGCCAGCGGATGCAGGTGGCCGCTGTGGGGATCGAACATGGCCCCGCGATAGCGCGGGCTGTCCAGCTGTCCGCGCAACTGCGCGCGGTCCCACCACTCCAGGGGATAGTCGTAGCGCTGGGCCAGATCGATCAGCCCGGCACGCAGCATGCGCTCCTGGCGGGGTTTGATCGGCACGCTGGCGTGGCCGTCGCGCCAGTCGCAGTCGATCTGGTGGCGGGCGATGCGGTCGCGCAGCAGGCGCATGCCGTCGCGTGAAAACGCGAACAGCGCCCGCGCGTCCTCGGCGCCGACCAGATGCTCCAGCGTATCCACTTCGCAGCCGTAGCCAACGATGGCCTGGCCACCGTTGCGGCCGGAGGCGCCCCAGCCGACCCGGTGGGCCTCCAGCAGCACGACGCGATAGCCACGCTCGGCCAGGGTCAGGGCGGCGGACAGCCCGGTGTAGCCGGCACCCAGCACGCAGACATCGGCGTTCAGGTCGCCGGCCAGCGGGACACGCAGCGAGGTGCCAGGCACGCTGTCGGCGTACCAGCTCGGCGCGTGCGCTTCGCCGGCGGCGGTCACGCCGGGCACCGGCGGAAAAAGGTGAGGACGACAATCATGGACAGAGGATGCCAGCAACCGACGCGCGGAACAGTACGCAGTCTGTCGCAGCCTTTGCCGCCGGCATGTGATGGGTCGTGCTTCGCCAGCGGGGCCGCGTGTTGCGCGGGGTCTGCGCGCAGGGGTAACGTGGCCGCAGGTCATCCGAGCATGACGCATGGTCTCGCCCCCCTGGGTCGGCCTGCCCACCGACAGCACGATGCTGGGCCATCATCGCTTCGCGGCGGCGGGTGAGAAGTACCTCCGCGCGCTGGTCGAGGCGGCCGGTGTCACGCCGGTGCTGCTGCCCAGCCTGCAGCCGCCATTGCCGGCCGCGGATTGGCTGGATCGCCTGCAGGGCGTGCTGCTGACCGGCGCGGTGAGCAACATCGAGCCGCATCTGTATGCCGGCCCGCCCAGTTGGCCGGGCAACCGCCATGATCCGGCCCGTGATGCGAACGCGCTGTCGCTCCTGCACGAGGCGCTGGCGCGCGACCTGCCGGTGCTGGCGATCTGCCGCGGTTTCCAGGAGTTGAACGTGGCCCTGGGCGGCAGCCTGCATCCGCGTGTGCACGAGGTGCCGGGGCTGAGCGATCATCGTGAAGATCCGGACGCGCCCGTCGAGGTGCAGTATGGTCCTGCACATGACATCCGGCTGTCCGACGGCGGTTGGCTGGCCGGCTGGGCCGGCGCGCCCACGGCAACGGTCAATTCCGTGCACGGGCAGGGCATCGATCGCTTGGCCGAGGGGCTGCAGATCGAGGCCGTCGCCGAGGACGGCCTGATCGAGGCCGCGCGCAGCACCACGCATCGTTTCGTGCTCGGGGTGCAGTGGCATCCGGAGTGGCGGGTGGCCGACAATCGGTTCTATCACAGTATTTTCCATGCCTTCGGCGATGCTTGTCGCCGCAACTCCCTTACAGCAGACCGGTCATGACCACCCGAACGCGTTCGCGCAAAGCCGCCGCCCCCAAGCCTGTTCCGCAGGAGAGCACGCTGCTGCGCTGGCTCAAGGACCGGCGGATCACCGAGGTGGAGTGCCTGGTGCCGGATATCACCGGCAATGCCCGCGGCAAGATCATTCCGGCCGACAAGTTCTCCCACGATTACGGCACGCGCCTGCCGGAAGGCATCTTCGCCACCACGGTCACCGGCGAATTCCCGGACGACTACTACGAGCTGACCTCCCCCTCGGATTCGGACATGATCCTGCGCCCGGACGCGGACACCGTCCGCATGGTGCCGTGGGCGACCGATCCGACCGCGCAGGTCATCCATGACTGTTTCACCAAGACCGGCGAGCCGCATGAGCTGGCCCCGCGCAACGTGCTGCGTCGCGTCCTCAATGCCTATGCCGAACTGGGCCTGCGCCCGGTGGTGGCACCGGAGCTGGAGTTCTTCCTGGTCCAGAAGAACACCGATCCGGACTTCCCGCTGCTGCCGCCCGCCGGCCGCTCCGGGCGACCGGAGACGGCGCGCCAGTCCTACTCGATCGATGCGGTCAACGAATTCGATCCGATCCTCGATCTCATGTACGACTACTGCGATGCGATGAAGCTGGACGTGGACACGCTGATCCACGAATCCGGCGCGGCGCAGCTGGAGGTCAACTTCACCCACGCCAACGCGATGGACCTGGCCGACCAGGTGTTCCTGTTCAAGCGCACCATGCGCGAATCGGCGATGCGCCACGGCATCTATGCGACGTTCCTGGCCAAGCCGATGGAAAACGAGCCGGGCAGTGCGATGCACATCCACCAGAGCCTGCTGAAGATCAGCGACGGCAGCAATGTGTTCACCGGCGAGCACGGCGGTGAGGATTTCAGCCCGCTGTTCGGCCACTACCTGGCCGGCCTGCAGAAATACGTGCCGGCCGCGATGGCGTTCTTCGCGCCAAACGTCAACTCCTACCGCCGGCTGATGTTCGGCGAAGTCTCGCCCAGCAACGTGCACTGGGGCTTCGACAACCGCACCTGCGGGCTGCGGGTGCCGCTGGACACGCCGGAGAACATGCGGGTGGAAAGCCGGTTCGCCGGTTCGGACGCCAACCCCTACCTGGCCATCGCCGCGACCCTGGCCGCCGGGCTGCTCGGCATCCGCGAGCAGGGCTCGCCGACCGCGCCGATCAGCGGCAGCGCCAAGGAGCTCGGCTACGACCTGCCGCGCTCGCTGGGCGAGGCGCTGGACGGGCTGGAAGGCTGCCCGGAGCTGCGCGAGATGCTCGGCGAGCGCTTCTGCCGCGCCTATGTGTCGGTCAAGCGCAAGGAATACGAGACCTTCTTCCGGGTGATCAGCTCCTGGGAGCGCGAGTTCCTGCTGCTCAACGTCTGACCCCATGCACCCCATCCGGCATGGCCGTGAGGGCCGTGTGCTGGGAAAATGGGGACATGCCCGGTAGGCTGGCACCCGTTGCGCCGGTCTGGCCGGTTCCCCCCAACTCGCACCTGACCTGTGGAGAGTCCGATGAAGCTGCGAATCCTCACCCTCGGCATTGCCGTATCCGTGCTGACCGCCTGTGGCGGCGGTGACAAGCAGGACGACGCCAAGGTGCTGAACGTCTACAACTACAGCGATTACATCGCCGAAGACACCATCCCGAATTTCGAGAAGGCCACCGGCACCAAGGTGACCTATGACGTGTTCGACAGCGACGAGATGGTCGAAACCAAGCTGCTGGCCGGCAACAGCGGGTACGACGTGGTCGTGCCGACGCTGAACTTCTTCGGCCGCCAGATCAAGGCCGGCGTGTTCCTGCCGCTGGACAAGAGCAGGATCCCGAACCTGGCCAATCTCGATCCGAGCGTGATGAAACGCATCGCGCAGCAGGATCCGGGCAACGAATACGGCGTGCCGTACATGATCGGCACCACCGGCATCGGCTACAACGTGGAGCTGCTCAAGCAGCGCTTCGGTGGCAGCACCGAGATCGCCAACAGCTGGGACCTGATCTTCAAGCCCGAAAACATCGCCAAGATGAAGGACTGCGGGATCACGATCCTGGATACGCCGTCGGACATGATCCCGATCGCGCTGCATTACCTGGGCGAAGATCCGCACAGCCAGGACCCGGCCACGCTGGAAAAGGCCGCTGCGCTGCTCAAGACCATCCGCCCGTACGTGCAGAACTTCCACTCCTCGCAGTACGTGGGCTCGCTGGCCAACGGCGGTACCTGCCTGGTGGTGGGCTGGTCCGGTGACATCATCCAGGCCCGTGACCGCGCGGCCGAGGCCTCCAATGGCGTGACCGTGGCCTACTCGATCCCGCGCGAAGGCGCCCCGCAGTGGTTCGACATGCTGGCCATCCCCAAGGATGCCAAGCACCCGGAGGCCGCCTATGCCTTCATCAACTACCTGCTGGAGCCGAAGGTCGCCGCGGCCAACACCAACTTCATCCATTACGCCAACCCGGTGACCACGGCCACGCCGCTGGTGGACGAAGCGATCCGTACCGACCCGACCATCTACCCGCCGGCCGATGTGGCGGCGAAGATGTTCACCTATTCGATCAACACGCCCGAGGTCGACAAGCTCTACACCCGGCTGTGGACCGAGGTGAAGACCGGGCGCTGACCCGCCCTTGCGACGCCGGCCCCGTGCCGGCGTCGTCGTTTCAGGGGGAGGGGCGGCAATCCGCCCCGGGCCCGGCAAAGCGGGCCGCCCGACCGGGTAGCGCATGACGCCACGACGACCGGTAAAATGGGATGCTCCCCCCGTCCTGCCGCCGCTCCCGGAGCCGCCCCCCATGCCATTTGAAGCCAAGCCGGAAGGCGCGGTCCTCCCGGTCCTGGAACCGGGCTACCTGTCCATCCGCGCGCTGCGCAAGGAGTTCGACGGCTTCGTCGCGCTCGATGACGTCACCCTGGACGTGCGCAAGGGCGAAATCTTTGCGCTGCTCGGTGGCTCCGGCAGCGGAAAATCCACGCTGCTGCGCTGCCTGGGCGGCTTCGAGACACCGACCCAGGGCACCATCGACCTGGACGGCCAGCGCATCAATGCGCTGCCGCCGTACCAGCGCCCGATCAACATGATGTTCCAGTCCTATGCGCTGTTCCCGCACATGACGGTGGAGCAGAACATCGCGTTCGGCCTGAAGCAGGACGGCATGGCCCGCGATGCGATCAACCGCCGCGTCGGCGAAATGCTGGAGCTGGTGCAACTGGGCAAGCTGGCCAAGCGCAGACCGCACCAGCTGTCCGGTGGCCAGCAGCAGCGCGTGGCGCTGGCGCGGTCGCTGGCCAAGGGTCCGAAGCTGCTGTTGCTGGATGAGCCGATGGGCGCGCTCGACAAGAAGCTGCGCTCGCAGATGCAGCTGGAGCTGGTCAACATCATCGAGACCACCGGGGTGACCTGCGTGATGGTCACCCACGATCAGGAAGAGGCCATGACCATGGCTACCCGGATCGCGGTGATGGACGCCGGCTGGATCCAGCAGGTCGGCAAGCCGGATGAGATCTACGAGCAGCCGGCCAACCGCTTCGTGGCCGAGTTCATCGGCTCGGTGAACCTGTTCGATGGCGTGCTGGACGAAGACCTGCCGGAGTACGTCACCGTGCGCACGCCGCTGTTCCCCGCGCCGATCTACGTCGCCCACGGCATCACCGGCTACGAAGGCCAGCCGGTGGCGTTCGCGCTGCGCCCGGAGAAGGTGATGATCGGCAAGGACGAGCCGGCCGGCGACACCAACAAGGCCCAGGGCGTGATCGAGGAGATCGCCTATTTCGGCAGTCACTCGGTGTTCCATGTGCGCCTGCCGAGCGGGGCCAAGGTGCTGTCCAACTTCGCCAACTCGCAGCGCTGGGCCAGCGATGGCCTGACCTGGGGTGACACCGTGTGGGTGCACTGGCGCGACAACGACGGCGTGGTGCTGACCTCATGAGCGCGACCGGCTGGAAGCGCTGGCTCCCGGGCACGCGCGCCGGCGTGATCGCCGCGCCGTACCTGTGGCTGCTGCTGTTCTTCGCGGTGCCGTTCGTGATCATCCTGATGATCTCCTTCGCGCGCACCCAGGTCGGCTCGCCGCCGTACACCTGGCTGCTGGAGTACGTGGACGGCGCCTTCTCGCTCAAGCTCAACCTCGGCAGCTACGCGGCCCTGGTCAAGGACAACCAGTACCTGCTGGCCTACCTGAGCTCGATCAAGATCGCGGTGATCTCGACCCTGCTCACCCTGCTGATCGGCTACCCGATGGCCTACGTGATCTCGCGGATGAGCCCGGCCGCGCGCAACGTGGCGATGATGCTGGTGGTGCTGCCCTCGTGGACCTCGTTCCTGATCCGCGTGTATGCCTGGATCGGCATCCTCGACCGCAACGGCCTGCTCAACCAACTGCTGCTCAAGATCGGCGTGATCGATGCGCCGCTGCAGATCCTGTACACCCCGACCGCCGCCTACATCGGCATCGTGTACTGCTATCTGCCGTTCATGGTGCTGCCGCTGTACGCCAACCTGGTCAAGCTGGACAACCGCCTGCTCGAGGCCGCCTACGATTTGGGCGCCAAGCCGTGGCAGGCCTTCCTGCGGATCACGCTGCCGCTGTCGCGCACCGGCATCATCGCCGGCTGCATGCTGGTGATGATTCCGGCCGTGGGTGAATTCGTGATCCCGGAAATGCTGGGCGGGCCGGACACGCTGATGATCGGGCGCGTGCTGTGGGGCGAGTTCTTCAACAACCGCGACTGGCCGACGGCCTCGGCGGTGGCGATCGTGATGCTGGCCCTGCTGCTGGTGCCGATCCTGCTGTTCAACCGCATGCAGCAGCGCGAGCTGGAAGGAAAGCTGGCATGAGCATGGTGCGCAGCAACCGCTGGCTGGGCTGGAGCCTGCTCGGGCTGGGCTTCGCCTTCCTGTACCTGCCGATCCTGTTGTTGATGGTGTACTCCTTCAACGCCTCCAAGCTCGCCACGGTCTGGTCGGGTTTCTCCACGCGCTGGTACGGCGAACTGTTCAACAACCGGCAGATCCTGGATGCGCTCTGGATCAGCCTCAAGGTCGCATTCTGGACCGCCTGTGCGGCCACCGTGCTCGGCACGATGGCGGCGATGGTGATGACCCGCATGCGCCGCTTCCCGGGCAAGACCCTGTTCGGGGCGTTGATCACCGCGCCGCTGGTGATGCCGGAAGTGATCCTGGGCTTCTCGCTGATGACCCTGCTGGTGGCGATGGGCGGCATCCCGGGCTTTCCCAGCCGCGGCGTGACCAGCATCTGGATCGCGCATGTCACCTTCACGTTGTCCTTCGTGACCGTCGTGGTGTCTTCGCGCCTGCAGGAGCTGGATCGCTCGCTGGAAGAGGCCGCGATGGATCTCGGTGCGAGCCGGCTGAAGGTGTTCTTCCAGATCACCCTGCCGATCATCGCCCCGGCGCTGGTGGCCGGCTGGCTGCTGGCGTTCACGCTGTCGCTGGATGACGTGGTGATCGCCAGCTTCGTGGCGGGGCCGAACTCGACCACCCTGCCGATGAAGGTGTTCTCCTCGGTGCGGATGGGCATCAAGCCCGAGATCAATGCGCTGGCCACCCTGATGGTGCTGGCGGTGTCGATCGCGGCGGTGATCGGGTGGTACATCACCGCGCGCACGGAAAAGCGTCGCCAGCGCGACATGCAGATGGCGCTGCAGGACCCCGGCTGAACGTCATCCCGATCCGGCAACATCCGGCTCACGGGGTCGGGCGCACACTGCGGGTCTGACTTTCGGAGACCCGCGATGACCGCTGACATCATCAATCCCGCGACCGGCCAGGTCACGTATCGCCATGAACTGCTCACCGCCAAAGAGGTCGAGCAGCGCCTGGCCGCTGCCGCCGAGGCGTTCCCGGCCTGGGCAGCGCGCTCGCTGCAGGAGCGCGGGGCGATCCTGCGTGCGATCGCCGCCCAGTTGCGCCAGCGCAAGGGCGACATCCAGCAGGCGATGACCAACGAGATGGGCAAGCTCAAGGGGGAGGCGCTGGGCGAGATCGAGAAGTGCGCCGAGGCCTGCGAGTTCTACGCCGACCACGCGGCCGATTACCTCAAGCCGCAGCTGATCGATACCGAAGCCCAGCGCAGCTACGTGCGCTATGAGCCGATCGGCTGCGTGTTCGCGGTGATGCCGTGGAATTTCCCGATCTGGCAGGTGTTCCGTTTCCTCGCCCCGGCGTTCATGGCCGGCAATGTGGCCCTGCTCAAGCACGCCAGCAACGTGCCGCAGTGCGCGGACCTGATCCTGGCCGTATGTCGTGATGGAGGCCTGCCCGAGGGCGTGTTCGATGTGCTGCACATCGACAACGACCAGGCGGCCGAGGTGCTGCGCGACAAGCGGATCAAGGCGGTCACCCTGACCGGCAGCGAACGCGCCGGGCGGTCCATCGCGGCCAATGCCGGTGACCAGCTCAAGAAGTGCGTGATGGAACTGGGCGGCAGCGACGCGTTCGTGGTGCTGGCCGATGCCGATCTCGAGAAGACGGTCGCCGCCGCGGTGAAGTCACGCTTCGACAACAGCGGCCAGACCTGCATCGCGGCCAAGCGCTTCATCGTGGTCGATGCGATCGCCGATGCGTTCGTGGAAAAGTTCGTTGCCGCGGCAGGCAAGCGCGTCTACGGCGATCCGCAGGACGAGACCACCACGCTGGCGCCGATGGCACGCGCGGACCTGCGCGACGAGCTGCACAAGCAGGTGCAGGACAGCATCGCCAAGGGCGCCACGCTGCTGCTCGGCGGCGAGCCGGTGGCCGGCTCGCACGCGGGCTACCCGGCAACCATCCTGGACAACGTCACCCCCGGCATGCCGGCCTATGACGAAGAGTTGTTCGGCCCGGCGGCCGCGATCCTGCGGGTCGGCGACGAGGCCGAGGCGCTGCGCGTGGCCAATGACACCAGCTTCGGACTGGGCGGCAGCGTGTGGACCACCGACCCGGTGCGCGGCGAAGCGATTGCCCAGCAGCTGGAATGTGGTGCCGCCTTCGTCAACGCCATCGTCAAGAGCGACGTGCGCCTGCCGTTCGGCGGCAGCAAGCGCTCCGGTTTCGGCCGCGAACTGGCCGAGCACGGCATCCATGAGTTCATGAACATCAAGACGATTTACGTGGCCTGATGTATGAACCGGGTAGTGCCGGCCGCTGGCCGGCTCACGACCATGCCCCGGACGGCCGGGAGCATCAAATGAGGGTCATGCCACCCGAGGAGCCGGCCAGCGGCCGGCACTACCCACCGTCGTGGCCAATGGTCGCCACCGTAGCGACCAACGGTCGCTACCTACCCACCTACAGCCAGCGGGCGCGCTTGAACAGGCGGTACAGGCCCACGCACACCGCGCCGACGCCGATGATCATGGCGGGGTAGGCCCAGGGCTTGTCCAGTTCGGGCATGTGGGTGAAGTTCATGCCGTACCAGCTGGTGATCAGGGTCGGGGCGGCCAGCAGCGCTGCCCACGCACCCAGGCGCTTGACCGTCTCGCCCTGGGCCAGGGTCACCAGCGACAGGTTCACGCTCAGCGCGGTCCCGAGCATCTCGCGCAGGGTGTCGATCACATCGCTGATCCGCACCGCGTGGTCGTGCACGTCGCGCAGGTACAGCTTCACTTCGTCCGGCACCAGGTCGCCCTGGTAGCGCTTGATCTGCGAGAGCATGTCCTGCAGTGGCGCGACCGCCATGCGCATCTTGTTGAGCTCGCGCTTGAGTTCGTACAGGCGCACCACGGTATGGCGCTTGTAGTTGTCGGAGAAGATGTCTTTCTCCAGCAGCTCCAACGTGTCGCGGTAGCCCTGGGTGATCGGCAGGTAGTTGTCGACCACGAAATCCAGCACCGCATACAGGCAGTACGACGGCCCCATCGTGCGCAGCAGCTCCGGCTCGCGCTCGACGCGGGCGCGCGGTGCCGCGTAGGACAGCGAGGCGCCATGGCGCACCGTGACCAGGAAGCGCGGCCCGAGGAAGGCATGTGTCTCGCCGTACTGGATGCGCTCGTCGACCATCTGCGCGGTGGTCACCACCACGAACAGCGAGTTGCCGTACGCCTCCACCTTGGGCCGTTGATGGGCATTGCGCGCGTCTTCGATGGCCAGTGAGTGCAGGCCGAATTCTTCCTGCAGCTTCAGCAGTACGCTGTCCTGGGGTTCGTAGAGTCCCACCCAGACGAAGCCGTTGTCGCTGGCGATCACATCGCTGATCGCGTCCAGGCTGATGTCGTGGCGTTTGCCCTGGTCATCGTAGTGAACGCAGTTGATGACGCAGGCGGGATTTTCGGGTGTGACGGTATCCATGCCGGGCATCGTGCGTCAGCGGCCCGTGACGGGCGGGTCACGGCGGGCCAGCGCCCACGCCAGTGCCACGTGGATCGGCAGCAGCAGCACGATCCACTGCAGGTTGTACTGCGCCTGCAGCGTGAGCCAATGCAGCACCAGGCCCAGCAGCGAGAGGCCAGCGACCGCCCACAGCACGATCCGGAACCACGCACGCGGCACGCGGCCGCGCAGCAAGGTGATCGCGCCGGGCAGGAGCAGCAGGCACAGCGGCGACAGCTGCAGCAGGTTGCGGTTGGCCCAGGCGGCCTGGTGCGCGCTGAAGCCCCACAGGTAGGTCAGCAGGGCGCCGCCGATCCCGCAGAACAGCCAGAACGGCAGCGCCAGTCCGCCGAGCAGGCGGCGCCGACGGCGCAGTGCGACCACGCCCGCGGCGGCGATCAGGCCGCACAGCAGCCAGGGCCACCAGCTCCGGGGCGACTCGGCCGGTTCCGGGGCGATCCGGTGCGGCAGCAGTTCCTGCTCGGCCTGTACCAGCGGGCGACCTTCGCTGTTGCGCGCCTGGCGCAGCGCATCGGCCAAACGCATCGGCACGAACGCTTCCTGCCAGCGCGACAGCGGCTGGTCGGCGAACGGGCCCAGGCCGATATCGAAGCCCAGCCACATCCACGGCGACGGCGACGCCAGGCGCACCGATTCACTGCGGTAGGTGTTGCCGCGCGAGCGCCCGGACAGCTGCGAATGCAGCCCGCCGCCGAGCGCGCCATCGATCGCATCGCGGACCATGGTCGCGCAGTTGGCGGTGTAGTAATCGTAGTGGTAGCGCGCGTTTTCCGGCTTGGCGCGCTCGGCCAGCGAGGCGGCCAGGGCATGCGCCTGGTCAGGCGTCAGGTCGAGCCACTGCACGCTCGCGCCGCGACCGCTCTCCTGGTAGTACGACAGGTCCTGCCCGAGGGGCAGCGCGACCAGGTAATACATCATGTCGCCGCGCACGAAGTTGCCGATGAAATCGGATTCGCTCGGGTCGAAGTAACCGAAGTTGTAGGAGGTGGCGTCGCCGGTGACCGGGTCGACCACGACCAGGGCGTCATGCCCGAAGCGTTCGAAGAAGATCTCGCCCGGCTGCATGGTGACCACGCCGACGCGCGGCGCGGCGGCGGAAGCCGGGGCATCACTGACCGGCGCGGCATCCTGCGCGGCCAGCGCCCCGAAGGGCAGGCTGGCCATCGCCATCAGCGACAACACGAACAACAGGCGGCACAGCGACCACCGATTCAAAGGGGGCCGCATGGCGTGGGTCAATCCTCGTTGTGGGTGTCGGGCGGCAGTACGGTCACGTGGAACGCCTGCACGCGGCGGGCATCGGCACGCGCGACCCGGAACACGAAGCGGTCCAGGGTGAGTTCGTCGCCGGTTTCCGGCAGGTGCCCGATCGCCTCGGTGACCAGGCCACCGATGGTGTCGTAATCATCATCGGGGAACGTGGCGCCGAAACGCTCGTTGAAATCCTCGATCGCGGTCAGCGCGTCGACCACGTACTGGCCGTCGGCCTGGATCGCGATCTGCGAGGTGTGGTCTTCGGCTTCGTCGTGCTCGTCGTCGATCTCGCCGACGATCTGTTCCAGCACGTCCTCGATGGTGACCAGCCCAGCGACACCGCCGTACTCATCGACCACGATGGCCATGTGGTTGCGCGAGAGCCGGAACTCCTTGAGCAGCACGTTGAGCTTCTTGGCCTCGGGGATCAGCACCGCCGGGCGCAGCAGCTCGCGGATGTTGGCCGGCCCGTTGTCGGCGACCACGCCGCGCAGCAGGTCCTTGGCCAGCAGGATGCCGAGGATGTCGTCCTTGTTGTCGCCGTGCACCGGGAAGCGCGAATGGCCGGATTCGACCACCTGCTTCATCAGTTCAAGGAAGGGGGCTTCGACCGGCAGGGAGACCATCTGCGAGCGCGAGATCATCACGTCGCCGACGGTGAGCTCGGCCACCGCGATGGCACCTTCCATCATCCGCAGCGTGTCGGCGGCGATCAGGCCGTCTTCGTGCGCGGTGTGCAGGACCGCCACCAGCTCGTCGCGGGTGTGGGGTTCGCCGGAGAAGGCAGAGGTCAGGCGTTCGAGCCAGCTGCGCTTCTTTTCATTGTGCTCCTGGGTGGAGCTACTACTGTCGTCTTCAGACATCTCTGGAAAAAAAGGCACCCGGCGTGCCGGGCGTTGGATTTAGTCTATCAGGATGCGGGCGCCTGTCAGCGGCCTGCCGAGGGCGGATTCACGCCCGGCGCGGGGCCCGGGGCGGCGGCCGGGGCCGGGGTCTCCTCTTCCGGCGGCAGGTCCAGGCTGTAGGTACAGCCGGCCAGGGTCCTGCCGGGGTGGGACTTGACCGTGGACAGGCTCAGGATCACCGACTCGATCAGGGCCTCGCCGGTACGCGGGTCGGTGACGTCGCGGCTGACCAGCTCGCGCCCGGCCATGAACTTCTCCGGGGTATCCACACCGTCTTCCAGGGCCAGGCGCTTGGCCAGCGGGCGCGGATCGGCCAGGTCCAGGATCGCCATGATGCTGGCCCCGGCCACCGTGATGTACTCGGCGCGCTCGCCGAAGACCGTGATCGGCGCGGCCAGGCGGAATTCGGTCATGAACTGGTTGGTCTGCGGCAACGGCTGCAGGCCGTTGGCGACCGCCTTGAGCGGGTCCGCCACGACCGGGGCGACGGCATCGTAATCGCTCACGCTCTTGCGGCATTCAATCAAAGCGGGCAGGTCCAGCGGCGCCGCGTCGGCAAACGCCGGGGCAGGCAGCAGGCCGAGCAGGCCCAGGCAGGCAAATCGCAACGGGGTCATCGGAACAGGTCCATCAACAGGCGTGCACGGCACGGACGCGGCGACGATCATAACGGGGGGCGGTCCCGCATGGCAGGCCGTCAGCGACGGCGCAGCAGCCAGCGCAGGGTGGCGGTGAAGGTGACGACCGCAATCCCCGCCGCGCACAGGACCAAGGCCGAGGCGCCCAGATGGAGCACCTTTGGGCCGCTGGCGGTAAGCGTGATCAGCGTGCGGCCGAACACCAGCGCGAAGGCTGCGGCGAGGACGAACAACAGCGCCACCTGCACCGGCCGTGCGCGGAAGACCGGGGACTGTGCGGGCGGGGCACCATCGCGCCGGGCCCAGCGATACAACGTGCGCCAGCCCGTCGGTGCGGCCAGTGCCGCCGCCAGTCCCGACCAAGCCACCACGCCCAGGCCGGTGGCGCTGAGCGCGGCGTCGCCTGGGCCGGCCAGCAGGCGGGGCAGGACCAGGCCCGCCACCACGCTGGTCAGCAGGCCCACGACGAATACGCCGGCAGCCACGCCGTCCAGGCGGTCGGCCCAGTGTGCGGGCAGGGGCGCGCGCCGTTGATGTGCAGCCCACCAGCTGCGCGCCGGGGCCAGGGACAGCAGGGCGATCACCGCCGAGAGCGCCAGCATGCCCAACCGGATCGCACCGGGATCGCGGCCTGCCGGTGTCAGTGCCGGCAGACCTGGCGCGCCGAGGGCGGAATACACCACGCCGGCCAGCGACAGTGCGAGCAGCAGGGGGCCCAGTGCCGAGCGGCGGTCAGGTGACGGCATCGCGGCATACATCCTTGTAGGGCACAGGGATCAACACAGGTATCGAGGGGGCGCTCAGCGCTCGCCGGCATACGGATCGGCGATGCCCAGTTCAGCCAGGATGTCACGCTCCAGCTGTTCCATGGCATCGGCTTCCTTCTCGTCCTCATGGTCCCAGCCGAGCAGGTGCAGCACGCCGTGCACGGTGAGGTGCGCGTAATGGGCGTTGAGCGCCTTGCCCTGTTCGTCCGCTTCGCGGGCGACTACCGGGGCGCAGATCACCAGATCGCCGAGCAGGGGGAACTTGACGCCCTTGGGCAGGCCCTCCGGCAGTTCGGCCGGGAAGCTGAGCACGTTGGTGGCGTAATCCTTGCCGCGGTAATGGCGGTTAAGGGACTGGCCTTCCTTGGCGTCGACCAGGCGGATCGCCAGGTCGGCCTCGCGGATGCGGTCCTTCAGGGCCGCGGCAACCCACTTGCGGAAGCTCACCGCCGACGGCAGGCCGGCGCGGGGCAGAGCGTAGTTGATCGCGACGTCCAGTCGCACGGGACCACGGGTCATGGGGTTGCTCCGGGTTGGACCTGCTGCAGATCGCGGCGGTCGTAGGCGCCGACGATACGGGCCACCAGCGGATGCCGGACCACGTCGCGCGCTTCGAAGAAGGTGAAGCTCACGCCCTCCACGTCACGCAGCACATCGATCGCATCGCGCAGGCCCGATTTCACGTGCTTGGGCAGATCGGTCTGGGTGAGGTCGCCGGTGACCACCGCCGTGGAGCCGAAGCCCAGCCGGGTCAGGAACATCTTCATCTGCTCGACCGTGGTGTTCTGCGCTTCGTCCAGGATCACGTACGCATCGTTGAGCGTGCGCCCGCGCATGTAGGCCAGCGGCGCGATCTCGATGACGTTCTTTTCCAGCAGCTTGAGCACTTTTTCCACGCCGAGCATTTCATACAGCGCGTCGTACAGCGGGCGCAGGTACGGGTCGACCTTCTGGCTCAGGTCGCCGGGCAGGAAGCCGAGCTTCTCGCCGGCCTCCACCGCGGGGCGGACCAGGATCAGGCGCTGCACGCGCGCTTCGTTGAGCGCTTCGACCGCGCTGGCCACGGCCAGGAACGTCTTGCCGGTACCGGCCGGGCCGATGCCGAAATTGATGTCGTGTGTGGTGATCTGGTGCAGGTAGCGCGCCTGGTTGGCGCCGCGGCCGCGCACCGTGCCGCGCTTGACCTTGATCGCCACGTCCTGGGCCTCGTAGGCACGCTCGACCACATGCTCCACGTTGGCCTGGTTTAGCCGCAGGTGGATGGCATGGCTGTCGAACACCACGTCGCCGGCCTCGGCGTACAGCGCTTCGATCAGGGCCTGCGCATCGGCGACCACGGCCTTGGGGCCGGTCACGCGGAAGACGTGGCCACGGTTGGCGATTTCCACGCCGAGTTTGAGTTCCACCTGGCGGAGATGTTCGTCGAACGGGCCGGCCATGTTCGCCAGGCGTTCGTTGTCTTCCGGGGTGAGGGTGAAGTCGCGTTGTGCGAGTGCGGTCATTGCGTCCGGCGGCCGCCGGTCCAGCCGACCGGGCCGCAAGCAGGGAAAGGGAGAACAGGGTAGCGCGGGTATCGGGCGGCCGCTACTTTTCCACACCGCCTGTGCAACGCCGGTGCAGCAACCTGTGGATAGCGCTCGCCAGCCCTTGTGCGGCAAAGGGTTCGATCGGGCGGTCAAAAAAGCGTCAACGATGCGTGCGTCGTGGCCCGGTCATCCACATCCCCTGTGGGTGGGCACGGGAGAAAGGTGTGGATAAGCCGCTTCACCCCAATGCTGTCAATGGCCGCGAGCACGTGATCATTTCATGACCAGTGCGCGCGGCACGCGGCTAGTCGGCGGTCACCATCCGCGCACGCAGCGAATTGCTGTACGCCTCGGTGATCACCACATCGACGAACTGGCCAATCAGGCGTGGGTGCCCCGGGAAATTCACTGAGCGCATGTTCTCGCTCTTGCCGGTCAACTCGTTCGGGTTGCGCTTGGACGGACCTTCCACCAGCACGGTCTGCACGGTGCCGACCATCTTCTCGGAGATGGCCGCGGCCTGCTCGTTGATCCGGGCCTGCAGGCGCGACAGGCGCGCGTGCTTTTCCGCATCGGGGGTGGTGTCTTCCAGATCGGCGGCGGGGGTACCCGGCCGGCGCGAATAGATGAAGGAGAAACTCTGGTCGAAGCCCACGTCCTCGATCAGCTTCATGGTCTTTTCGAACTCGGCGTCGGTCTCGCCGGGGAAGCCGACGATGAAATCGGAGCTGATCGAGATGTCCGGGCGCACCGCGCGCAGCTTGCGGATCTTGGACTTGAACTCCAGCGCGGTGTAGCCGCGCTTCATCGCCGACAGCACGCGATCGCTGCCGGCCTGCACCGGCAGGTGCAGGAAGTTGGCCAGCTGCGGCACATCGCGGTACGCGTCGATCAGCGAGTCGCTGAACTCCAGCGGATGCGAGGTGGTGAAGCGGATCCGGCCCACGCCGTCGATCTCGGCGATGGTGCGGATCAGCAGACCCAGGTCGGCGAACTCGCCGTCGCCATACGGGCCGCGGTAGGCGTTGACGTTCTGCCCCAGCAGGTTGATTTCCAGCACGCCTTGGGCGGCCAGCTGCGCGACTTCCACCACCACGTCCTCGAACGGGCGGCTGACCTCGGTGCCACGGGTGTAGGGCACCACGCAGAACGAGCAGTATTTCGAGCAGCCTTCCATGATCGAGACGAACGCGGAGGCACCCTCGGCGCGCGGTTCGGGCAGGGCGTCGAACTTCTCGATTTCCGGGAAGCTGATGTCCACCTGCGACTTGCCCGATTCACGGCGCTGGCGGATCAGCTCCGGCAGGCGGTGCAGGGTCTGCGGGCCGAACACCAGGTCCACGTGCGGCGCGCGCTTGATGATCGCCTCGCCTTCCTGCGAGGCCACGCAGCCGCCGACCCCGATGATCACGCCGCGGCCGTTGTTCTTCAGTGCCTTCCAGTAACCGAGCTGGCTGAACACCTTCTCCTGGGCCTTCTCGCGGATCGAGCAGGTGTTCATCAACAACACATCGGCCTCGGCCGGGTCGTCGGTGAGCTCGAGTCCTTCCGAGGCGGCGAGCACGTCGGCCATCTTGGTCGAGTCGTACTCGTTCATCTGGCAACCGTGGGTCTTGATGTACAGCTTGCCGCGCACGGGTCCGGTCACCTGCGGCCTGGCGCCGGGCAGGGGGAGCAGGTCGGGGCGGGGGGCGGTGCTGGCAGGAGCAGAGGCAGGCAGGGTAGAACCGGCCGAAGTCGGCGCGGTCGAAGCTGGCGTCCCGGTCATGGCGCTTATTCCAGTCGGGTGGGCGGGCAGGCAGCCGGATGGCTGCGGTGAGCAGGCCATTGTAGCCGGGTCGGGCTCCCCCCTTGGCAATCCCCGGCGAATTGGGGACACTCCCGCTCATGAAGGGGATGTTGGGGATCGCTGCGCTGGCCTTGGCTGCGCTGACCGCTATGCCGGCCAGTGCGGGCACGCTGTACAAGTGTGTCGGCAGCGACGGCATCCCGAGCTATGTGAGCAAGCGTGTGAGCGGGGCCAGCTGCAGCGTGATCAGCAGCTACCGGCCGGACCGCAGCGCGCCTCGCCGGGCCCTGCCGCCGCCGCCCGCGCCGGGCCCGGCGGCCCCGATCGCCAGCATGACGTCGGCGCCAGCCCCCGTCCGGGCCGACAGCGTCACCTCCGCCACCGCGATCACACCCGCCCCGGCTCCGGCCACGGCCACGGTGCTGACCGCACCGTCCGCCCCGTCCGCTGCCACCGGCAAGGCGGGGAAGGTGCGCAGTGGCCAGCTTTACTCCTATATGAAGGACGGCGTGCGCCACTACACCAGCGCACGCCCGGCCGGCGTCGCCAGCCTGGGCCAGGTCCGCACCATCCACTACAGCTTCATCGAGCGCTGCTACGCCTGCGGGGCCAATCCGGCGGTCAACTTTGGCTCGGTACGGCTCAACACGACGGCCTACCAGAGCGAGATCGCCGCCGCGGCCCGCGAGTTCGGGGTGGAGGAGGCGGTGGTCCGCGCGATCATCCACGCCGAGTCGGCCTACAACCCGACCGCGCTCAGCCGTGCCGGCGCGCAGGGGCTGATGCAGCTGATGCCGCCGACCGCGCGCCGCTTCGGCGTCAGCGACTCCTTCAATGCCTCGCAGAACATCCGCGGCGGCGTGCAGTATCTGTCCTGGCTGCTCAAGCGCTTCAATGGCGATCTCACCCTGGCCGCGGCGGGCTACAACGCGGGCGAGGGCGCGGTCGACCGCCACGGTGGCGTGCCGCCCTACAGCGAGACCCAGTATTACGTGAAGCGGGTGGCCCTGTTGGCCGACCGCTATCGCGGCGCGGTGGCCAGCCATCAATAACCCATGGCGCCGGTGGTACCTGATGCCGTACTGTCGGGGTAATGTCGTTCCGTAGTACCGCGTTGTGTGGCCGACTTCGGTTCAGCTACACTCGCGGCTGATTCAATGTGGACTGGCCCCCACCGGTCTGCTGGCAGCCTCAAGCTACCTAAATCAATATCGGAGTGCCGGATGGCCAACGATGGGGTAAACGATCCAGTCAACACTGGACGTCGACGGTTTCTTTCCGCCACCACTGCGGTGGTCGGAGCGGTCGGCGTCGGATTTGCAGCGGTACCGTTCATCAAGTCCTGGAATCCCAGCGCCCGCGCCAAACTGGCCGGTGCACCGGTGATTGCCGACATCAGCGCGCTCCAGGAAGGCCAGCGACTGGTCATGGAGTGGCGTGGACAGCCGATCTGGATCGTCAAGCGTTCCAAGGCCATCCTCGAGGCGCTGCACGGACTGGACGGCCGCCTGAAGGATCCCGGCTCGGGCGAGAAAGAACAGCAGCCCGAGTACGTGCTCAAGCAGAATCCCGAATTCCGCTCGATCAAGGCCGAGGTCTCGGTGCTGGTCGGGCTGTGCACCCATCTGGGCTGCTCGCCGGAAATGGTCGCCGAGATCCGTCCCGAGCCCTACGATCCCCAATGGAAGGGCGGCTACTTCTGCCCCTGCCACAAGTCGCGCTTCGACATGTCCGGTCGTGTGTTCAAGGATGTTCCGGCACCGATCAACCTGCTGGTGCCGCCGCACCATTACCAGGACGACAACACCATCATCATCGGCGTTGATCCGCAGGGGGCGGCTTGATCATGGCCAACATCCTTTCCCGCACCGCCACCGGCGTCGCCGACTGGGTCAACGCGCGCGCACCGGGCCTCATGCCGGTCTATCGCAAGCACGTCAGCGAGTACTACGCGCCGAAGAACTTCAACATCTGGTACTACTTCGGCTCGCTGGCGCTCCTGATCCTGGTCAACCAGATCGTCACCGGCATCTTCCTGACGATGCACTACAAGACGAACGCCGCCGAAGCGTTCGCCTCCATCGAATACATCATGCGGGATGTGGAGTGGGGCTGGCTGATCCGCTACATGCACTCCACCGGTGCTTCGCTGTTCTTCATCGTGGTCTACCTGCACATGTTCCGCGGCCTGCTCTACGGCAGTTACCAGAAGCCGCGCGAACTGGTCTGGATCCTCGGCATGCTGATCTACCTGGTGCTGATGGCCGAAGCCTTCATGGGCTACGTGCTGCCGTGGGGCCAGATGTCGTTCTGGGGCGCGAAGGTGATCATCTCGCTGTTCGGCGCGATCCCGGTGATCGGCACCGGCCTGACCGAATGGATCATGGGCGACTACCTGCCCAGCGACGCCACCCTCAACCGCTTCTTCGCCCTGCACGTGATCGCACTGCCGCTGGTGCTGTTGCTGCTGGTGGTGCTGCACCTGGGCGCCCTGCATGAAGTGGGCTCCAACAACCCGGACGGCGTGGAGATCAAGAAGGGTCCGAAGGGCAACCGCTGGTCGGCCATCGCGCCCACCGACGGCATTCCCTTCCATCCGTACTACACGCTCAAGGATGCGGTCGGCGCCGGCTTCCTGCTGATCATCGCCGCCTTCATCATCTTCTTCGCCCCGGCCTTCGGTGGGCTGTTCCTCGAGCACGACAACTTCACCGAGGCCAACCGCCTGGTGACGCCCGAGCACATCAAGCCGGTCTGGTACTACACCCCGTACTACGCGATGTTGCGGGTGGTGCCCAACAAGCTCGGCGGCGTGATCGTGATGTTCTCCGCGATCGCCATCCTGTTCCTGGTGCCGTGGCTGGATCGGGCGCGGGTGAAGTCCTACCGCTACCGCGGCCTGCTCTCGCGCGGCCTGCTGGGCATGTTCGCGGTGTGCTTCGTGTGGCTGGGCGTGATCGGCTCGGGCCCGGGTACGGACGCGCACGAGACCTACATCGGCCGCGTGCTGACCTTCCTGTATTTCGCCTTCTTCATCACCATGCCGCTATGGACCAAGCTGGACAGGACCAAGCCGGTACCGGACCGGGTGACCACGCATGACTGACCACTGGATTGTCCGGCTGGCCTGCGCGGCGGCCCTGATGCTGGGTGTCGCGGCAGCCGATGCCGCCGAGGGTGCCAAGACCCTGCAGGCAGGCAATGACTTGAGCGATCGTGCCTCGCTGCAGCGCGGCGCGCAGCTCTACATGAACTACTGCTCCGGCTGCCACGCGCTGAAATACCTGCGCTACTCGCGCATGGCCGCCGATCTCGGGTTGAGCGAAGAGGAGGTCATGAACAACCTCAACTTCACCGGTACCCCGATCGGCGAACCGATTCCGGTGACGATGCCCAAGGCACAGGCCGAGAAGTGGTTCGGCAAGATGCCGCCGGACCTGAGCCTTATCTCGCGCGTGCGTGGCAGCGACTGGGTCTACACGTACCTCAAGTCGTTCTACCTCGATCCCACGCGGCCGCTGGGCTGGAACAACACCATGTTCCCGAATGCCTCCATGCCCAACCCGCTGTGGGAAATGCAGGGGCTGCAGCACGCCGTGCATGGCAAGGCCGAAGGGCCAGGGCTGGACGCACCGGTGGTCGGCCTGAAGATCGAGCAGCCAGGCAGCATGGATCCCGGCCAGTACGACCAGGCGGTGCGCGACATCACCAACTTCCTGGAGTACGCCGGTGAGCCGGCCGCCCTGAAGCGCCAGAAGCTGGGCGTCTGGGTGATCCTGTTCCTGGCGCTGCTGACCTTCCTGGCGTACCTGCTCAAGAAGGAATACTGGAAGGACGTCCACTGAGCCGCCGGACGCCGTCCTGTGTCGATCGTTCCTGCCGTGGGACGATCGACCTATTGGCTTTTGTGATGTGCGGTTGCACACTCGGGTACTGTGACGACCGTCGGCAATGGGCTGGCGGCGCCGATACGACCGGCGGTTACCGGACGTTGGAGAGCCTTTGATGGCGGCGAGCGTACGCATGCGGAACACCCTGACGCTGTTTTCCTCGAACGACGATGTCCTGTGCCATCGCGTGCGGCTGGTACTGGCGGCCAAGGGCGTCACTTATGACTCCGTGCCGGTCGACCCGCAGAACCCGCCCGAGGATCTCATCGATCTCAATCCGTACCATTCCGTGCCCACCCTGGTGGAACGCGAGCTGGTGCTGTACGCGGCGTCGGTGGTCAGCGAGTACCTGGACGAGCGCTATCCGCACCCGCCGTTGATGCCGGTCGATCCGCTCTCGCGGGCCCGCATCCGCTTGGCGATGCTGCGCATCGAACACGACTGGGTGCCGCAGGTGCAGGCCATCCAGCTGGGCAACAAGACCCAGGCCGAGGCCGGCCGCAAGCGGCTCAAGGAACTGCTGACCAGCGCGGTCCCGCTGTTCAAGGCCAGCAAGTTCTTCCTCAATCCGGAAATGAGCCTGGCCGACTGCGCGATGGCGCCGATCATCTGGCGGCTGCAGGCACTGGACGTGCCGCTGCCGAAGGATGGCAAGTCCATCGAAGACTACGGCAACCGCATTTTCCGCCACCCGGGCTTCATCCGCAGCCTGACCGACCAGGAAAAGAAGCTGCGCGACCTGCCGGTCTGATCGGCGGGACGCAGGCCGCGTGCGGCACCGGTGGACTGAACGAAATCGCGGTGCCGGTACGCGCCATGGCTGACCTGCGGGTGGGCGGGCGCGTACACTTGCATCAGGCAATCCGGATCAAGACCAGCCGAGCACGGCTCGGCTCTACCACATGACTGAAGACACTTTTCGCATGACCAGCCACCGTCCGTACCTGTTGCGGGCCCTGGTGGAATGGATCAATGACAACGACCTGACGCCGCATATCCTGGTCGACGCCGGCATGCCCGGCGTGCAGGTGCCGCAGAGTGCGGTCAAGGACGGCCGCGTCGTCCTGAACATCGCCGAGCGCGCCGTGGTGCGCCTGCATATCGACAATGACAGCGTGAGCTTCTCGGCCCGCTTCTCCGGCACCAGCTACCCGGTGCACGTGCCGATCTCGGCCGTGCTGGCCGTGTATGCCCGCGAGACGGGGCAGGGCATGGCGCTGCCGGACGATATCCCGGGCCACGAGCCGGGCCCGGATGACGAGCTGCCGCCGGACGATTCACCAACCCCGCCGGATGATGCACCGCCCAAGCCCAGCGGTCGCCCGCATCTGCGGGTCGTCAAATAAGACACACCATGGCCGCCGCAAGGCGGCCATTTCATTAAACGTCTTCAGCATCCCGGGTATCGATATCGCGTCGGATCTCACTGATCCGCGCCGCCGACGGGCCCACGAACGTGATCAGCTGATCACCGCGCAGCACCATGCGCCCGCTGTGGCGGTCCACGCCATCGTGCGAATACTCGAACTTGAAGGTGCGCTCCCAGCCCAGCCAGCCGTTGTCCTTGCGGCACACGCGCAGGCCGGTGGCGTGCACGCTCTGGTCCAGCCACTGTACGTCGGCCGCGCGGCAGGCATTGCGCCCGAGCACGCCGGCACGTTCGGCAGCGGCACGCGAAGAATTCCAGAAGGCGTAGGCGAACGCGCCCGCAATCATCAACAGGATCAAACTGGGCATCGGTGACTCGGCGCGGTCAGGGAGGACGGTCCCTCCAAGATGGCGACGAATGCGGCCAGGATCAAGCCGTGCAGGCGTCGACGATCAGGGCGTGCGGGGTGGCGGGACCGGTACGGGTTGTGGCGCCGGGATCGGCGGTGTCATCTTGCCCGGCGCTGGCATGTCGCCCGGAACGGGCGCGTCCATCGGCATCGTCGCTGGGGCGGTCGCGACCAGCTTCAGCAGTGCGGCCCAGTCCTGGCGGTTGAAGCTGCATTCCTCTTCGCGGCCCGGCGTACAGCCCAGATCCACGCCATCACCGGCACTGGCCTTCGCGGGCGGCAGCTCGACCCGGCCGCTGCGGTCCAACGACAGCTTGCGCAACGCCACGGTGTTCATCACATTGCCGCCGATCAGATACAGCGTGCGGTCGCCGCCCATGTTGGCCGCGATCACCACTTCGCAATGCGATTTCCAGTGCGTCACCGCGCCGTTGCCCAGTGACTGCACCAGGCCGCTGTAGCTCAGGGTCTCGCGCCGGTCGCGTAGGTAGCACAGCAGGTCGCCCGGCGCCGGTTTCTCCTGCGCCGGGTCGGTCATCCGGTACGGTCCGCTGTTCTGGTACGCCGCGCGGATGTAGTCGATGTGCCGCGGCGAACGCGTGAAGCCGGGGACCGAGGCGCGGGTCATCACCCAGGAAATGAAGGCGGCCGACCACGGGTTGTCCACCAGGAACGCACGGCAGTCGGTGTCGGTGTAGCGCGTGCCCGGTGGGGCCATGCAGCTCGATGCGCCGGGCTGGCTGCCCATCGGCGACAGCGTGCCGCTCTGCCGCCAGTAGCCGACCACCCGCTGCCAGGCAACCAGGCCGTTGTCGGCCAGGTGTACGTCCTCGGCTTCGGTCACGCTCAGGCTGGCCGCGCGGCCATCGCGATCGATGAAAGGGCGGTACCAGAGGCGGTGTTCGTTGCAGGCGGTCTTGACGATGTTGATCGCCAACGGGCTGAGCCCGAAGCGCGGCGGCACATCGCAGACCTCGGCGGCGGCGGCCCGTAGGGGCATGAGCGCGAGCAGGGGAGACAGGCAGGCGAGAAGCGGCAGGCAGCGCATGCGTGCAATCCAGGTGGGGGCAGACGCAGCCTCGCAGACCGCATCTGCCCATACCGTGAAAGCGGCATTACCCCTGCGGCGGCGGACCCAGTTTCAACGACAGGTCGATCGCCTGCACATGCTTGGTCAACCCGCCGATCGAGATGCAGTCCACGCCGTCTTCGGCGATCGCGCGCAGCCCGTCCAGCCCGACACTGCCGGAGACTTCCAATGGAATCCGCCCGGCCGCGATGCGCACGGCCTCGCGCCGCATGGCGGCGTCGAAATCATCGATCAGGATGCGGGTGCAGCCGACCTCCAACGCCTCGCGCAGCTGGTCCAAGTCCTCGACCTCGACCACCAGCGGCAAGGCCGGCCATTGCGCACGCGCCGCCAGCACCGCCGCGGTCAGCGAGCCGGCGGCACGGATGTGGTTTTCCTTGAGCATCACCGTGTCGAACAGGCCGAGGCGATGGTTGTCGCCGCCGCCGCAGCGCACCGCGTACTTCTGCGCCACGCGCAGGCCGGGCAGGGTCTTGCGGGTGTCCAGGATCCGCGCGCCGGTACCGGCCACCGCCGCGACGTACTGCGCGGTGGTGGTCGCCGTGCCGGACAGCGTCTGCAGGAAGTTCAACGAGGTCCGCTCGGCGCTCACCAGGCTGCGGTTGCGGCCCTGCAGGAGGGCCAGCACGGTACCGGCGGCGACGTGGTCGCCCTCGGCCACGCGCCAGTCGATCCGTACCTGCGGGTCGAGCGCCTGATGGGTCGCATCGAACCAGGGGCGGCCGGCGATCACCGCGTCCTGCTTGCACAGCAGGTAGGCGGTGTCGGGGCGGTCCGGGAGCAGGGCGGCGGTGACATCACCGCTGCCGATGTCCTCGGCCAGTGCACGGGCCACATCGGCGGCCACCAGGGCGGCCTCGGGGGCCGGCACGGGGAGGTGGCTCATTTTTCCGGGAAATCGGCGATCTGGGCGGTGGCGATGGCCTCTTCGGCCAGCAGCACCGGGATGCCGTCGTCCACGCGGAACACCTGCTTGCGGTCGCGGGTCAGCAGGGCCTCGCGCAGCGCCTGGGCCTGCGGGCTGCCATCGGCCTTGAGCACGGCACCGCTGCCGATCGCGCGGTTGAGCGCGTCCAGGCCGGTGGCGTCGAGCAGGGACAGGGGCTGGCGCGTATCGGGCGAGCACAGGAGGTCGAGCAGCTTGCGATCCATGGATTCTTCGTCTTGCGTGGAAGACGGCTAGAATACGTCTTTAAGGCAGGTGACGGCCAATGACCCTCAACCAAACCGCGCCGCTCGTCGGCATCGTCATGGGTTCCCGCTCGGATTGGGAAACCATGCAGCACGCCGCCCAGAAGCTGGATTCGCTGGGCGTTCCCTATGAAGTGAAAGTGGTCTCGGCGCACCGCACGCCGGACGTGCTGTTCACCTACGCCGAGCAGGCGGGCCAGCGTGGCCTGCGCGCGATCATCGCCGGTGCCGGCGGGGCCGCGCACCTGCCGGGCATGATCGCCGCCAAGACCGCCGTGCCGGTGCTGGGCGTGCCGGTGCAGTCCAAGGCCCTGAACGGCATGGATTCGCTGCTCTCGATCGTGCAGATGCCGGCCGGCATCCCGGTCGCCACCTTCGCCATCGGCAATGCCGGCGCCTCCAATGCGGCGCTGTTCGCGGCCGCCATGCTGGCCTCGGACCAGCCGGCGATCGGTGAGGCGCTGGAAGCCTTCCGTGCCCGCCAGACCGAAGACGTCATGGCCCACGACGATCCGCGTCAATGACCCCCAAGACCGTTGGCATCCTGGGCGGCGGCCAGCTCGCCCGCATGATGGTCCTGGCCGGTGCGCCGATGGGGCTGCGCTTCGAGCTGTTCGACCCGGCTGCCGATGCCTGTGGCGCCCAGGTGGCGCCGCTGCAGGTGGCCGCGTTCGAGGATGAAGCCGCCTTGGCCGCCTTTGCCGCCCGCGTGGACGTGGTGACCTTCGATTTCGAGAACGTGCCGGCGCAGAGCGCGACGTTCCTGGCCGAGCGCGTGCCGGTGCATCCGAATCCGGATGCGCTGGCCGTGGCCCAGGATCGGCTCAGCGAGAAGACCCTGTTCCAGTCGCTGGGCATCCCGCTGCCGCCCTTCGCCGACATCCGCAGCCGCGACGAACTGGCGGCCAGGGTCGCCGAATTCGGCACGCCCTGCATCCTCAAGACCCGCCGCCTGGGCTACGACGGCAAGGGTCAGTTCCGGATCCGCAGCACCGCCGACATCGACGCGGCCTGGGACACCCTCGGCAGCCAGGTCGAGAAGACCGGCCTGATCCTGGAAGGCTTCATCGCCTTCGATCGCGAGGTCAGCGTGGTGGCGGTACGCGGGCAGGACGGCGAGTTCCGCGCCTGGCCGATCACCGGCAACTGGCACGTCAATGGCGTGCTCTCGGCCAGCCTGGCCCCGGCACGGCTGTCGGCGGCCCAGCACGAGGGGGCCATCGGCTACGCCCGCACCCTGGCCGAGCGCCTGGACTATGTGGGCGTATTCGCGCTGGAACTGTTCTGCCGCGGCGACGAGCTGCTGGCCAACGAGATGGCGCCGCGGGTGCACAACTCCGGCCACTGGACCATCGAAGGCAGCGAGACCTCGCAGTTCGAGAACCATCTGCGCGCCGTGCTCGGCCTGCCGCTGGGCGATACGCGCATGCTCGGCCACGCCTGCATGCTCAACTGGATCGGGCAGATGCCCGACGCCGGTGCCGTGCTCGGCCAGGCCAGCGGCCATTGGCACGATTACGGGAAGCAGGCGCGGGACGGACGCAAGGTCGGCCATGCCACGCTGCGCGACGATGATGCGGCTGCGCTGGCCGGTGCATTGGAGACGGTCGGTGGGCAGCTTGATCGTGGTGAGCAGGTTGCGCCGGTGATCGAGAGCCTGCGCGGTTAGAGGCCCGGTAGTGCCGGCCGCTGGCCGGCACCGCCTCAATCGCGCAGCTGCGCGGTGACGAAATCCCAGTTCACCAGCTTCCAGAACGCCTCCAGATAGCGGGCGCGCTCATTCTGGTAATCGGTGTAATACGCGTGTTCCCACACATCGCAGGCCAGCAGCGGTGTGCTCTCGCCGGTCAATGGCGTGCCCGCGTTGCGCGTGACCTGGATCGCCAGTGCGCCGTTGGGGTGCTGCACCAGCCACACCCAGCCCGAGCCGAACAGGCCCAGCGCCGCGCGGTCGAAGGCCTCGCGCAGCCGCTTGGCGTCCCCGAAATGTCGGGTCACCCGTTCGCCGAGCCGGCCCTGCGGATCGCCACCGGCGCGCGGGTGCAGGCACTGGAAATAGAACTGGTGGTTCCAGGCCTGCGCCGCTGCATCGAACAGGCTGCCCTGGCTCTGGCGGACGATGTCCTCAAGCGGCAGCTCGGCCAGCTCCGTGCCATCGATACGTGCGTTGACCGCCTCCAGATAGGCCCGGAAGTGCCGCCCGTGATGCAGGTCCAGCGTCTCCGCCGACAGGTGGGGTTGCAGGGCGGCGCGGTCGTAGGGAAGGCGAGGCAGTTCGAGGGGCATGGGCACGAAAGATTGGGAGGGGAGAGCGCCGACAGAGTGCCCACCGCGCGAAGGGAGGGCATACAATGGCGGTCAGGGAAGTCTATCCGACCGGTGAGGCCGGGTTGTCCCATTGGAGGGAGAGTCGTTGTGGCGGTGATGCAGCAGATCCAGTCCGAAGTCGAACGTTACCCCCTCGTGTTGTTCATGAAGGGCACTCCTCAATATCCCATGTGCGGCTTTTCCAGCCGTGCCCTCCAGGCGTTGATGGCCGCCGGCGCGATCGCGCTGCGCACGGTCAACGTGCTGGAAGAGCCTGAGATCCGCGCCAACCTGCCGCGCTTCTCCAATCTGCCGACCTTCCCGCAGCTGTTCATCCACGGCGAGCTGATCGGTGGCTGCGACATCGTGCTGGAGCTGTTCGAATCGGGCGAGCTCAAGCGCATCGTCGAAGAGGCCTCCCAGCCGTGAGTGCGGTCCCGTCCATGGTGGTCGGGACCGGATCGCTCGCCGATCGCGTCATTCTTGTTGCCGGGGCCGGGGGAGGCTTTGGCAGCGCCGCCGCCGTGGCCTGCGCGCAGGCCGGGGCCACCGTGGTGCTGCTGGGGCGCAAACCGCGCCGACTGGACCGGGTCTATGCCGCGGTCGAAGCCGTCGGCCCCGAGCCGCTGCTCTACCCGCTGGATCTGGAAGGCGCGACCCCCGACGACTACGCCACGCTGGCCGAGCGCCTGCAGTCCGAGCTGGGCCAGCTGGACGGGGTGCTCTACTGCGCGGCCGATTTCGCCGGGCTGACCCCGTTCGAACTGGCCGATCCGGCCGCCTTCGCCCGCGCGGTCCACGTGAACCTGACCGCCCCGGCCTGGCTGGCCCAGGCCTGCCTGCCGCTGCTGCGCCAGCGCGACGATGCCGCCCTGGTGTTCACCGTGGACGATCCCGCGCGGGTAGGGCAGGCCTACTGGGGCGGCTACGGTGCGGCCCAGCATGGGTTGCGCGGACTGATCGCCTCCCTGCATGACGAACTCGGCCGCAGCCCGGTACGGGTCAGCGGCCTGCAGCCCGGCCCGATGCGCACGGCCCTGCGCGCCCGCGCGTTCTCGCTGGATGAGGACCGCACCGCCCGGGACCCGGCCGACTGCGCCGCCGCGGCGGTCCTGCTGCTGTCCGCTGCGGGCGCCGCGTACCGCGGCCAGATTCTCGACGCCTGAGGGCGTCGCCCGCAGGGCCCTTGGTACCGACTTGGTAGTGCCGGCCGCTGGCCGGCTCCCGCCAACCGACCCCACCTGAAACCCGCTGCCACCCTGCATTCAGCCGGTCATAAACAGATGTGAAGATAGCGTCACGATTCCGTTGTGAAGGCGTGTGTTTTGTCGCCAAACCGTCACAATCCAAGGCTATCGTGTTAATCTAGTGTTAACCGTTGCGGCTGAAACCAGCTCGCGGCTAGGGAACCCAGATAAAAGTCCAGTCAGCCGCCAGCAAGGCTGCTTGGGCGCGTTTTTTTCTCCGCCATCGCCAATCTCGCATCGAGGCTACTCCCCAATGACCCACTCCCGTTGTCTCCGGATGTCCAAGCTGACGCTTGGTCTCGTGGCTGCACTTGCCGCCGCTCCCGCCTTCGCCCAGAGCACCTCTGCCGGTGTCGGCGGTCAGGTCACGTCGGCTGCAGGCGCGCCTGTCGCTGGTGCAGAAGTCACCATCACGCACACCGAGTCGGGCACGGTCAGCCGCGCCACGACCGATGCATCGGGTCGTTACAACGCGCGCGGCCTGCGCGTGGGTGGTCCGTACACCATCACCATCAACAAGCCCGGTGAAGGTACCAAGACCGAAGAGGGTGTGTACCTCAACCTGAACCAGGTGAACACGATCAACGCCAACCTGGCGGGTGACATCGCGGCCACCAACCTGGGCGCCGTCAACGTCGTCGCCGTTGCTGGCGGCCTGGACGTCTTCAGCGCGACCAAGATGGGCACCGGCTCCAACGTGACCCGCGAAACGATGGACGCGCTGCCGTCCGCGAACCGCAACATCCAGGATTACGTGCGTCTGGACCCGCGCATCTCGCAGGTCAGCAAGGCTGACGGCGCGATCTCGGCTGGCGGCCAGAACACCCGTTACAACGCCATCCGCATCGACGGTATCAGCGCCTCCGATCCGTTCGGCCTGGGCTCCAACAACCTGCCGACCGAGCGTCAGCCGGTGTCGATGGACGCCATCCAGGAAATCAACATCGACCTGGCCAACTACGACACGACCATCGCCGGCGGTACCGGTGCGGTGATCAATGCTGTGACCAAGTCGGGCACCAACGAATTCCATGGCACCGTCTACGGTTCCTACCGCGACAAGGACATGGTCCGTTCGCGTCTGGAAGGTGACAAGCAGGACTTCAACGGCTTTGAAGACGAGAAGACCTATGGCATGACCTTCGGCGGCCCGATCGTCAAGGACAAGCTGTTCTTCTTCAGCAATTACGAGAAGTTTGAGCGTAGCGGCGGCGGCGTTAGCCTTGGCGAAAGCCCGTACAACAAGACTGGCGGCATCAGCGATGCAGATATCGCCCGCGTCCAGAAGCGCATGTCTGATCTTGGCTATCAGGTCGGCGGCGTAGGTGCGCTGAACAACAAGACCGAGATCGAAGAATACGCGGTCAAGCTGGACTGGAACATCAACGAGAACCACCGTGCGGCCCTGCGCTACAACAAGATGCAGCAGGACGTGGTGCGTTTCCCGAAGGTCAGCAACAGCGAAATTTCGCTGAGCGATTTCTGGTACACCCAGCCGACCGAGTATGAAACCTGGATGGGTGAGCTGTTCAGTGACTGGTCCGAGAACTTCTCGACCGAGTTCAAGGTCTCGCACAAGAACTACTCGTCCAACCGTGTTGCGGCTTCGCATCTGCCGCAGATTCGCGTGCGGTTCGACAACAACAACTCGCTGTACCTGGGCACCGAGCAGAATACCCACACCAACCTGGTCGAGTCGAAGGAGCTGAGCGCCTTTGGTGCCGGCACCTGGTATGTCGGCGACCACACCGTCAAGTTCGGCTTCGACTACACCGACAACGACCTGATGAATTTCTACGGCCGCAACCTTTACGGCGCGTACGAGTTCGCGAACCTGGCTGCGTTCGAAGCGGGCACCCCGTCCGCGTATCAGGTGCGCGTGCCGCGTGCTGGCGGCAGCCTGGCTGACATTCCGGCGAAGTTCCACCTGAAGAATACGGGTCTGTTCATCCAGGATACCTGGGCGATCAACTACAACCTGAGCCTGATGTTCGGTGTCCGTGTGGACATGCCGGACTTCAGCACCCAGCGCCTGTACAACCCGCGTATCGAACAGCTGTACGGCTTCAACAACACCAAGCTGGTGGACAAGGAGCTGTTCCAGCCTCGCGTCGGCTTCAACTACACCTTCGACAGCGATCGTCCGACCCAGCTGCGCGGTGGCGTGGGCCTGTTCGGCGGTGCTGCACCGAATGTGTGGCTGGCGGGTGCCTACCAGAACACCGGTCTGAACTACGCCGAGTACAACCTGACCCGCAACCCGGGTGGCTTCAGCTTCGATGCCGACAATCCGCTCATCCCGGACCCGTCGCTGGCCTCGGCCCGCCAGAACGTCGACCTGATCGCTCCGGGTACCCGTTTGCCGTCGGTGTGGAAGGCCAACCTGGCCTTCGATCATGAGCTGCCGTGGTACGGCATCGTGGCCTCGGCCGAACTGCTGGTCACCAAGGTCAAGGATGGTCTGTACTTCGATCGTCTGGACGTCATGACCCCGAACGCCAACCGCTCTGTTGGTCAGGACGGCCGTGCGCTGTACTGGAACGACTTCGGCATGAATGGTGCCAATGCCGGCAGCAACGGCATGCAGGCTGGCCAGAAGAATGGTCGCGCCTGCTCGGCCACCGATCGGACCTGCCCGGGTGACCGGGTCAACCGTCCGGGTGATATCGGCGACGTCATCCTGCTGCGCAACACCGACAAGGGTCGTGGTTCCCAGGCGACTTTCGCGCTGGCCAAGCCGCTGACCGAGAACTGGGGCTGGTCGCTGGGTTATACCTACACCCAAGCGGAGGAAGTGAGCCCGCTGTCCAGCTCGCAGAACACCTCGAACTGGAACAACACGCTCAGCCTGAACGCCAACGACAACGTTGCGTACAACTCACGGTACGCGATCAAGGACCGCATCACCGGCACCATGGAGTGGAAGCACAACTTCTTCGGTGACAATGCCACCCGCGTCGGCTTGTTCTATGAAGGCCGTTCGGGTCGTCCGTACAGCTATGTGTTCTATAACGATGTGAACGGCGACGGTGCAGCTACCAACGATCTGTTCTACGTGCCGAAGGGCCCGGGTGACGTGCTGTTCACCGGCGGCGCGGCGATGGAGAAGCAGTTCTTTGACTGGCTGGCGCAGAATCCGGAGCTCGATGCCTACCGTGGCAGCGTGGTTCCGGCAAACGAGCACCGCGCCAAGTGGGTCAACAGTTTCGATGTTCGTATCAGCCAAGAGTTCCCGGGCTTCGTGAAGAGCCACAAGGGTGAGATCGCGCTGGACATCATGAATGTCGGCAATCTGCTCAACAAGAAGTGGGGTCTGATCGACGACTACGGCTTCTACGCCACCCGTCGCGTTGCCAACTACTCTGGTATCGACCCGGCTACCGGCAAGTACCTGTACAACTTCACCGGCCGTACCGACAACTCGTCGATCCAGGAAAACAACAACGACAAGGGCAACACCGCCGTGTCGCGCTGGTCGATGCAGCTGACCCTGAAATACAAGTTCTGATCTTTCAGAACCTGAAGCAGTAAGTGGACGCGGCCGGGGAGACCCGGCCGCTTTCTTTTTTTGGCGGCATTGCCAGCGACAGGGCGCATCGGTTTCCTTGCCAAAATGTCTCTGAGGATGTATCGTCAATCGGTTGCGCGAAAATCGGCGAAACTGCGACGGCCCAGCGCCCCTGTCGCGGTCAGGACACATCCAACGGTCGGGTTTCCCGGCCGTTTTGCTTTTTAAGGGGGCAGCGGTACAGTCGGTAACCTTGAGGAAAGCGAAAAAGATGGACATGACGATCAACGAAAAACCGGCGCGTACGCTGCCGGTGCAGGACGCGCGGATCTACCCGCGCGGTGGGCTGGATGTGCTGTCGCGCGCCGAAGTAGCGCGCCTGCGGGACGCCTCCGGTGGCGGCATGCACGAGCTGCTGCGCCGCTGCGCGCTGGCCGTGCTGACCAGCGGCAGCGCCTCCGACGATCCGCGCGCGGCGCGCGATCTGTACCCCGATTTCGACATCCAGGTGGCGCAGCAGGACCGCGGCGTGCGCATCGACCTGGTCAATGCGCCGGCGATGGCGTTCGTGGATGGCGAGATCATCCGCGGCGTCGCCGAGCTGCTGTTCGCCGTGGTCCGCGACCTGGCCTACATGGCCATCGAGATGGGCCCGGCCTACGCGGCCGAGCTGGAATCCTCCGAAGGCATCACCAACGCGGTGTTCGGGCTGCTGCGCAATGCGCGCATCCTCAACCCGGGTGACCCGAACCTGGTCGTGTGCTGGGGCGGTCACTCGATCGGCCGCGATGAGTATCTGTACACCAAGCAGGTCGGCTACGAGCTGGGCCTGCGTGGGCTGGACATCTGCACCGGCTGCGGTCCGGGTGCGATGAAGGGTCCGATGAAGGGCGCCACCATCGCCCATGCCAAGCAGCGCAAGACCACCACGCGGTACATCGGCCTGACCGAGCCGGGCATCATCGCCGCCGAGTCGCCGAACCCGATCGTGAATCACCTGGTGATCATGCCGGACATCGAGAAGCGCCTCGAAGCGTTCGTGCGCATCGGCCACGGCATCATCGTGTTCGCCGGCGGCGTCGGCACCGCCGAGGAGATCCTGTACCTGCTGGGCATCCTGCTGCGCGACGAGAACAAGGACCTGCCGTTCCCGCTGATCCTGACCGGCCCGACCGTGGCCGCGCCGTACTTCGAGCAGATCGACCGCTTCATCCGCCTCACCCTGGGTGAAGAAGCCGCCAGCCGCTACGAGATCATCATCGGCGACCCGGTCAACGTGGCCCGCAAGATGGCCCAGGGCATAAAGCGCGTGCGCGAGCACCGCCTGGCGCAGAAGGATTCGTTCTTCTTCAACTGGTCGATCGAGATTCCGTGGGAGTACCAGCAGCCGTTCGTGCCGACCCACGAGGCAATGGCCGCGCTGGACCTGCACCACGGCCGCCCGCCGCATGCCCTGGCCGCCGACCTGCGTCGTGCGTTCTCCGGCATCGTCGCCGGCAACGTGAAGGAAGACGGGATGCGTCGCATCGAGCAGTTCGGTCCGTTCGAGATCCACGGCGATGCGGACATGATGCAGGCGCTGGATGAGTTGCTGCGTGCCTTCGTCGAGCAGCGCCGCATGAAGATCTCGGGCGAGTACCAGCCCTGCTACAAGGTCATGGCCTGAGGCCCTGACCGGGCCGGCGACGGGCAGGGGCCTGTCGCTGGCATTGTTCTGCGTCAACTGATTGACGCCTGTCGCCTCCGGGCGACCGTTCGTCCTGCCGCCGCTTGCTGATCGGCGGCGGGGCGTTCATCTTCTGTGTCATCAACGCTGGGGAGCGTTTCATGTCTTTGCGCCGGTCCAACGGCTTTACACTGATCGAGTTGATGGTCACCATCGCGGTGCTTGCCATCCTGATCACGCTTGGCATGCCGAGCTTCCAGGGCGTGCTGCGCTCCAATCGCGCGGCCACCACCACCAACGAATTGATGGCCTCGCTCGCACTGGCGCGCAGTGAAGCGCTGAAGAACACCCGCGGTGCCGGCGTGTGCGCCTCCACCGAAGGCACCGAATGCAACGGCGACAGCTGGGGCGACGGCTGGATGGTCTGGTCCGATGCCGACGGCAGTGGCAGCTTCGACGCCGGCGAGCAGGTCCTGCGCTACTCGGCCGGCTCGCCCAAGATGCTCGGCAGCAAGGACAACCTGATCGTGGCCTTCGATGGCCGGGGTCGCAATCGCGCCGCCGCGGCGCTGGACATCACCCTGAAGCCTGACGAATGCGGCGACCAGCCCCTGCAGCGCACGCTGCGGCTGTCGGCGGTGGGGCAGGTGCGCGTGGAAAAGGAGAGCTGCAAGTGAGGGCAAGACACCTTGGCGCGCGTCGCGCAGGGCAGGGCGGCTTCACCATGATCGAGGTGCTGATCGCGATCGTGGTGATGAGCATCGGCCTGCTCGGCTTCGCTCTGCTGCAGACCATGAACGTGCGGTTCGTGCAGAGCGCGAACTTCCGGACCCAGGCGACCAACCTGAGTTACGAGCTGCTGGACCAGATCCGGATCAACCGCATCAACGCCGGGACCTACGTCGGCACCTATGCGGCAACGACCAAGGCCGCCGATTGCGTCTCACCCACCGGCGCGGAGATCACCAAGGATGCGTACATGACCGACTGGCGCTGCCGGCTGGGCAAGGCGCTGGGCGACGAAGCCAGCGCCAGTGTCACCCGCGACGGGGACGAGATCACGGTCAACGTCAGCTGGGGCGATGAGCGCTGGCTGGATGCGGCCGATACCACCTTCTCGGCGAGGACCCGGCTGTGAGGCGGGTGCCTGCCTTCCATCGCACCAGCGCGGGCCTGTCGCTGGTCGAGCTGATGATCGCCATGGTCATCGGCCTGGTCCTGCTGCTGGGCCTGATGCAGGTGTTCGCCGCGTCCCGCACCGCCTCGCGCCTGTCCGAGGGCCTGGCCCGTGTGCAGGAGAACGGCCGCTTCGCCATGGACTTCCTGCAGCGCGACCTGCGCATGGCCGGCCACTTCGGCTGCGTGAACGACCAGAGCCACAGCATCAACAACCCCGGTTCGCTGCACACCACGTTCACCGCCGGTGCCCACCCTGCGCTGGACTTCACGCAGTCGATCCAGGGCTATGAGGCCACCGATACCAAGCCGGGCGATCCGCTGACGCTGAGCGCCACGCCCGCGACGGGCGGCGTCGAGTACACCCCCGCACTGCCGACCGAGTACGCCGCGGCGCTGACCAACCGCGTCGACGGCAGCGACATCGTCGCACTGCGCTTCCTGGTGCCCGATGGGGTACCGGTGACCGCCATCGGCGGCACGGATGACAAGCCCACCTTCTCGTTCGATACCGGTCGCTGGGCAGTGCTGCAGAGCGGGGTGCCGACGCCGGGCCTGTTCGGCGTGGCCGACTGTGTGTCGGCCACGGTGTTCCAGGCCAGTGCCGTCAGCAGTACCGCCGGCACCGTGCGTTTCGACACGGCGCCGAACAACAGCACCAGCTTCGCGACGTTGTATACCGCCGGCCAATCGGTGCTCTACCGCGCCGAGAGCGTGGTCTATTACATCGGCTACGACGCGACGACCCGCCAGAGCTCGCTGTATCGGGTGCGTTTCGATGCCGCACCCGGGGGCGCGCTGGCGGCCGGTCAGCCCGAAGCGCTGGTCGAAGGCGTGCGCAACATGCAGCTGCTGTATGGCCAGGACCACAAGCTGAGCGCGACCGGCGCACCCAGCGGCTTCATCGACCGCCAGGGCACCGCGGCGGACGTGGACGCATCACTCGGCCCGGCTGACGCGGCATGGCGCCGGGTCGGCGCGGTGCAGCTGGGCCTGGTGCTGGAAAGTCCGGATCCCTCCGCGGCGGCGCAGGCCAATACCGCTGCCGCGTTGACCGCGCTGGGCGTGACCTTCACCGCACCGAAGGACGGCCGGTTCCGCACGGTCTACCAGACCACGATCGCGGTGCGTAACCGCCTCTACGGCAACTGAGGTCTCCATGGCCATGCGTCGCAAGCCCTTCACCGCCCCCCGCCGCCAGGATGGCGCCGTGCTGTATGTCGCCCTGATCATCCTGATCCTGCTGGCCCTGCTCGGCGTGGCCGGGATGCAGGTGACCGGCATGCAGGAGCGCATGGCCGCCAACTACCTGCGCACCAACCTGGCGTTCCAGAACGCCGAGGCCGATGCGCGTTCGATGGAGAGCACGATCGAGACGACCCTGGCCGGCGGTGAGACCTACAGCGCCGACCAGGAAGAGTGCAGCCCGATCTTCGATCCGCTGACCTGGGCCGACGGTACCAGCGACGCGAAGGCCACCTATACACGGCGGATGGACAAGTGCTTCACGGCCGGTGGCAGTGTCGTCGAGGGCCAGCCAGAGAACGAAGACACCGGCAACATCTACCAGATCACGGCATTGGCCAGTGATGACCCGGACAACCCCTCGGCCAGTGCGGTCGTCGATACGATCTATATCCCATGACCTCTGAACGCTTCCAACTCAGCAAGCGCACCGTGACCTGGCTGCGCATCGGTTTCGGTGTCCTGGTGCTGGGCTTTCTGCTCAGCCGCGTGGTGCCGCTGCGCGCCGCGCTCGGCGATTACGACCTCGCCCAGGAACCGCTGTACACCAAGCAGAGCCAGCCGCCGCTGATGATGATGGTGATGTCGCGCGATGAGCAGCTGTTCAACAAGGCCTACAGCGACTACAGCGATCTGGACGATGACAAGATCATCGATACCACGTACCAGAACAATTTCTCGTATTCGGGCTATTTCGACTCGAACCTCTGCTACAGCTACAACTCCGGCAGCGGCGTCTTCAAAGCGTCGGGTCCGGCGACGGGGGCGGGTGAAAAGAAGCACGAGTGCAGCGGTGCATGGTCGGGGAATTTCCTCAACTGGGTGACGATGAGCCGTCTGGACGTGATGCGCTACGTGCTTTATGGCGGGCAGCGTTCTGTCGACGACCCCAACAAGACTGTGATCGAGCGCGCTCAGATCCCCAACGACCTGCATGCGTGGGTCAAGGTCTATACCGGTAAGGACATCAACAAGTTCACGCCGCTGAGTGGAGACGCCTCGTTCTGCAATGCCAGCATTGAAGCGGGTGGCGCGCCGCTCATGCGTGTGGCCAGCAGCGTCTTCACGGAGTGGGCCTCCACCGCGTCGTACCAGTGCGGCTACAACCGCACCGGGGAGGAGGCTTCCGATTCGCCCCAGGGCAAACCAACCGACTACACCGTACGCGTGGAAGTGTGTGATCCCGGCAAGGATGCGCACCGCGAGAGCTTCTGCCGCAAGTACAACGACGGCACCACCGATCACTACAAGCCCAGTGGCCTGCTGCAGACCTACGGCGAAAGCGGGCGCCTGCGCTTCGGCCTGGTCACCGGCACCTACTCCAGCCCCCGCGATGGAGGCGTGCTGCGCAAGAACATCGGCAAGATTGCTGGCAACGGCAGCAAGCTTTGCGACGCCGGCGACGAGATCAATCTGGCCACCGGGCAACTGTGCCTGAAAAAAGACAGTGGTACGGAAGGGATCATCAACACGATCTCCAACTTCCGCATCGACCAGTGGAACTGGAGCAGCAACTGGAACGACTGTAACGACTACAGCATTCTCAACCGCCAGGGCTTCGGCGACCGCGGCAATCTGCTGGATCCTGGCGCGTCAGGCGACAAGGCCAAGAAGTGCAGTGCCTGGGGTAACCCGCTGGCGGAGATGTATGCCGAGGCGCTGCGCTACGTGGGTGCCGGGACCAAGGTGTACGGCGATACCGGAGACCTGTCCGGGCTCCCGAAAGGGGTGGAATGGAAGGATCCGTATCGCTCCCCTGCGCAGGGGGGCAATTCCTACTGCGCGACCTGCAACATCCTGGTGATGTCGTCGGGCCTGCCGTCGTTCGACAGCGACAACATCGGTTCGGTGGGCAATCTTGCATCGGCGGTCTCGGCGACCGATGCCCTCGGCGCGGCGGAAGGCATCCATGGCAAGAGCTACATGGCGGGCCGGGTCGGTAATACGCCGCGCTATGCTTCGATCAATACCCATGAAGACATCTGCCAGGCGCTGACGGTCAACAACCTGAGCCTCGTGCGTGGCATCTGCCCGGACATCCCGTCCACCGAGGGCAGCTATCTGATGGCGGGGTTGGCCAAGGCCGCCGCGGAAACGGATATGCGCCCGGGCCTGAAGGATAAACCGTCGGATTACAAGCTCACCGCGACCACCTACACCGTGGCCATGGCCGAGAACCTGCCGCGGTTCGACATCAGCGTTGCCGGCGGCACCATATCGCTGTCGCCCCTCTGCCAGGCGAACAACACCGAAGCAGCCAAGATCAACAGTACGGGGTGGCGCAGCTGTTTCCTCGGCGCGGTCGGCATTGGCACGAAGACTTCCAGGGTCAAGCCCTATCATGTGTATGGACGTCCCTACCGTGCCGATGGCCAGTCCGGCAGTTTCTCGCTGGTCTGGGAAGATTCGCTGTGGGGTAACGACCATGACAACGACGTCGTGTCCATGATGAGTTACTGCGTCGGCGCCGCCTGTGGCGACAAGACCGGCATCGCCGACATGTGCTGGCGTTCGGTGGACAATGCGGTCTGCAAGAACCAGCTGCTGAATGCCACGATCGGCCCCGATGAGGTGCTGGTGCGGCTGGAGAACCTGTCGGCGTACGCGGGCAACGCCATGCTGACCGGGTACACCATCGTTGGTTCCAACGCCGCCAGCAACGTACAGCGCCTGCTGCTGCGTCCCGGCAACAAGAACGGTTCGGTGCTTTCCAGGCTGGTGAATCCGCCTCCGGAATGGGCAACGCCCTCCGTCGTCCGTTACAAACTCAGTGGTGCCCAGGCCAACCAGCTCGAGAGCCCGCTCTGGTACGCCGCCAAGTACGGCGTTCCCAGCGGCAAGTGGGATACCAAGGAAGCCGGTGTGCCGGACAACTACTTCCTGGCGCGCAACCCGGCCAAGCTGAAGGCGGCGCTGGAGGCCATCTTCGAAAGCGCGGCCGAGGGCGATGCGCCCGTAGGCGGCGGTGGTTCCGGCGCCCGCATCAGTACGGGATCGTTCACGGTGTCGGCCAGCTACAAAGTGCCCTCGGGCACGAACGACTGGACCGGCGACGTGGTCGCGACCAAGGTGGGTTCGCTTGGCGCCGATGGCGATGTGCTGTGGCGGGCGTCGACCAAGATGAGCTCCAGCGGCCGCAACATCGTCGTGGCGACCGCGCCGACGACGGTCAACGCACGCGGTCAGCTGGTGCCGGTAGCAGCTGCACCGTTCGAAGCCAACAACGTCCCGGGCAGCGATCGCGCCGCTCAATTGGGCAACATGGGCTTCAGCAGCTCGGTCCCGAACTGGTTCGGCTCGCATACCGTCGCCGATCTGGTGAACTACCTGAAGGGTGCAGCGTTCAGTGGCTTCCGTTCGCGCAGCGCCATCCTCGGCGACATCGTCAATTCGACGACCGAGATCGTGTCCACGGCCAACAACTTCGGTTACGGCTCCTGGACCACGTCGCCCGAATGGAAAGCAACGCTCGGCTCCCGCTACACCGCCTATCTGAAGGCAAAAAAGGCCGCCGGTGGCCCGCCGACGATGCTGTACGTCGGTGCCAACGACGGCATGCTGCATGGCTTCAACGCGTCCACGGGTACCGCGGCAGGCAGCGAGGTGATGGCATTCATTCCGTCCTCCTCGCTGCAGCACATGGCGGAGCTGGCCAACCCGAGCTATGCGCACCGTTATTACGTCGATGGTCCGCTGACGTCCTCGGATGTCTACTACGGGGATGCGTGGCACACCGTGCTGGTCGGTTCGACCGGGGCCGGCGGCGCCAACCGTGCACCGAATGCGACGGCCGCCGGCAACGGCTCGATGTTCGCGTTGAACGTGAGCAACCCGAGCGGCTTCACCAAGGATGACGTGCTGTGGGAGATCTCGGGCAAGACCGATTCGGACATGGGCTTTGCACTGGGCAAGCCGGTGATCGTGCCGGTCAGCGGCGGCGATGCGAATACCGCACCGCGCTTCGTGGCGCTGTTCGGTAACGGCATCAATGCCTCCAGCGGCAAGCCGGTGCTGTTCGTGGTGGACATCCAGACCGGTGAGGTGATCGGCCGGATTTCTCCCAGCGGCGGTGGCTATGCGCTGCGCAACGGCCTGATGAACATTGCCGCCGTGGCCGCCAACAACACCAACCGCATCGTCGATACGGTCTATGGCGGCGACATGCAGGGCAATCTCTGGAAGTTCGATCTGCGCGACGCCGATCCGACCAACTGGACCGTTGCCTATGGCGGCGCGCCGGTGTTCACCGCGACCCGCAACGGCGTGGCCCAACCGATCACCGGCGGTTTCGAGGTGACCCGAGCGGCCGGCCGCGGCTACAACATCCTGTTCGGCACCGGGCAGTACTTCGCCAGCGATGACAATGCCGTCAGCTCGAACTCTCCGATCAATTCGCTGTACAGCGTCTGGGACAACCTGAGCACGACCGTCGGCAGCAGGAGTGACCTGGTGGCCCAGGAGATCACGCTCGGCAGCGATGGTTACCGTTACGTCAGCAAGAACGCAGTCAGCTACGTAAGCAAACGCGGCTGGTACGTCGACCTGATCGTCGGCGGTACCGTCGATGGGGAGCGCTTCATCGGCAATCCGCGCATCCAGAGTGGTGCGGTGTACTTCAATACCTACGTGCCTGGGCAGGCCGTCTGCGGTGGCGGCGGTGGCGTCAACTGGCGGTATGCGCTGAACCTGCTGACCGGCGCCGGCGCGCTGGGCGGGCTGAGCGACACGCCCGGTGGGGATCCGCTGTGCACCGGCAACTGTGGGGGCGCGAAGCTGACCAGTGGGGGCAAGGACAGCAACGGACCGCCCATGAAGGACAACAGCATCTTCGTCCCGGACAACAAGAGCAACATCTGCAAGGCGGGCGATCCGGGCTGCACGATCGACGAGCAGCTCAAGAACGACATCTGCACCTATGTGCTGCGCACCGGTAGCGCCGATCCGTTGTACATGCCGCGTCCCTGCGGTCGCCAGTCCTGGCGGCAGGTGCGCTGATGACCCTCCTGACGAGAAAGACGATGCGCACCTCCTTCCGCCGCCGGGCCGCGGGCTTCACCCTGATCGAACTGATGATCACGGTGGCCGTGGTCGCGATCCTGGCAACCGTGGCGCTGCCGGCGTACCAGGACTCCGTGCGCAAGTCGCGGCGGGCACAGGCCAAGGCCGATCTGGTCGAACTGGCCCAGAACCTGGAGCGCTACCACACGGTGAACAACACCTATGCCGCCGCCACGCTGGCCTTCGCGCAGTCGCCGCGCGAAGGCACCGCGCATTACACACTGGCGTTCGACAAGGATCCAACGGCCAGCACCTTCGGCATCCAGGCCACCCCGGTCGAGGGCGGCAGCCAGGCCAAGGACAAGTGCGGCACGCTGGCGCTGGACCAGGCCGGGCGCAAGACGCCGACCGAAAAGACCGTCTCCGGTTGCTGGTGACGCGGCTGTTCCATCCGATGGACGCGAGCGCTTGCATCACACCGCCGATGCTGGCTAGAATGCGCACCCCGCCCGAATAGCTCAGCCGGTTAGAGCACTTGACTGTTAATCAGGGGGTCGTTGGTTCGAGTCCAACTTCGGGCGCCAGATCTACAGAAGCCGCGAGCAATCGCGGCTTTTGTTTTTTGTGTTTCCGGCGGGTCGGCGATGCCTGCCTCAGCAGCCCACGGGACGGCGGGGCCGCTCGCTGCGGATGCGGCCTTGCCGGCTGACCACGACCTTCCCTTGAGCGCTGCCGTCCAGGCAGAAGATGACCGACTGATTGCTGCCATTGAGCTGCCCATCCGGCCGGAACTGGATGATGGGCTTGTGCTGGCTGCCCCGGGCGCTCAGCCTCGAACGGGCCTGCTGCTGCACCAGAATGGGGTCCTGGGCCGGTTCCTGGCCCGAGGGCGTCGCGGCGCCATGGAGCATCCAGCCCCGGCTCCAGTCCCGGCCACAGTGGACGCCATCGTCGGTCGGGCAGACCGTGATCCGGCGCCGCTCGGTGATCGCCGTATTGCGTGCGGTGGCCAGCGCCGAAGCGAGCTGCATGCGCAGGCTGTCGGCCTGCAGGCGGTCCCGGGTCTGCTGCATAGCCGGCAGGGCCATGCCGGTGAGGATGCCCAGTACCGCCATCGCGAGCAGCGCATGGATCAGGGTCACGCCCGCGCAGGCGGCGCGGCGGGGCAGGGAGCGGGGCTGGTTCACGGTGGACGTCCGGCGCGCGGGAAGGGTCCACTCTGGCCGCCTGAACGCCCCGCCGCCGCCGGTTCATGCCGCATTCTGCTGTCGGTGATCCCATCAACCGGCCGTCACCAAGGCGGCCGTTATACTGGGCGCTTCCCGGCAGTGGCGGCACCATGAGCGATCGTTTCCAACTTGTATCCCCGTATTCGCCGGCGGGCGACCAACCGGCGGCCATCGAGAAACTGACCGCCAACTTCGAGGCGGGCATCGCCAAGCAGACCCTGCTCGGCGTCACCGGTTCCGGCAAGACCTATACGATCGCCAACGTGATCCAGCAGGTGCAGAAGCCGACCCTGGTGATGGCCCCGAACAAGACGCTGGCGGCGCAGCTGTACGGCGAGTTCAAGTCGTTCTTCCCGCACAACGCGGTCGAGTATTTCGTCAGCTATTACGACTACTACCAGCCCGAGGCTTACGTGCCCTCGTCGGACACCTTCATCGAGAAGGACAGTTCGATCAACGAGCACATCGAGCAGATGCGGTTGGCCGCGACCAAGACCCTGTTGTCGCGCCCGGACGCGATCGTGGTGGCGACGGTGTCGGCGATCTACGGCCTCGGCGCGCCGGAGGATTACCTGTCGATGCGGCTGATCCTCTCCACCGGCGAGCGGATCGACCAGCGCGACCTGATCAAGCACCTGACCCAGCTGCAGTACACCCGCAATGAGTTCGAGCTGCACCGCGGCACCTTCCGCGTGCGCGGCGAAGTGGTGGACGTGTTCCCGGCCGAGTCGGACAGCGAGGCGGTGCGCATCGAGCTGTTCGAAGGCGAGGTCGAGCAGATCAGCATGTTCGATCCGCTGACCGGCGAGAGCCTGCGCAAGATGATGCGTTACACGATCTATCCGAAGACCCACTACGCCACGACACGCGAGCGGGTGCTGTCGGCGGTGGACACGATCAAGGCGGAGTTGAAGGTCCGCCTGGAGCAGTTGTACGAGCAGAACAAGCTGGTGGAAGCGCAGCGCCTGGCGCAGCGCACCCAGTTCGATCTGGAGATGATGGCCGAGGTCGGCTACTGCAACGGCATCGAGAATTACTCGCGGCATCTCACCGGCAAGAATGCCGGCGATCCGCCGCCGACCCTGTTCGATTACCTGCCGCCGGACGCGCTGCTGGTGATCGACGAATCGCACGTGACCATCCCGCAGATCGGCGCGATGTTCAAAGGCGATCGCTCGCGCAAGGAGACGCTGGTCGAGTTCGGTTTCCGCCTGCCGTCGGCGCTGGACAACCGTCCGCTGCGGTTCGAAGAGTGGGAAGAACGTTGCCCGCGCAGCATCTACGTCTCGGCCACGCCGGGCCCGTATGAGCTGCGCGAGACCGAGGGCGAGATTGCCGAGCTGGTGGTGCGTCCGACCGGCCTGATCGATCCGGTGGTCGAGATCCGTCCGGTCGGTACCCAGGTCGACGATCTGATGTCCGAGGTGAACGAACGCATCAAGCTTGGCGACCGCGTGCTGGTCACGACGCTGACCAAGCGCATGGCCGAGAACCTGACCGAATACCTGACCGAGCACGGCATCCGCGTGCGTTACCTGCACTCGGATATCGACACCGTCGAGCGCGTGGAGATCATCCGCGACCTGCGCCTGGGCAAGTTCGATGTGCTGGTCGGCATCAACCTGCTGCGCGAAGGCCTGGACATGCCCGAAGTGTCGCTGGTGGCAATCCTGGATGCGGACAAGGAAGGCTTCCTGCGCTCGACCGGCTCGCTGATCCAGACCATCGGCCGCGCCGCCCGCAACCTGCGTGGCAAGGCGATCCTGTATGCGGACAAGATGACCCGCTCGATGCAGGCGGCGATCGACGAGACCGACCGCCGCCGCGCCAAGCAGGTCGAGTACAACGAACTGCATGGCATCGTGCCCAAGTCGGTACTGCGGCCGATCACCGATGTGCTGGAAGGCGCGCGATCGGAAGCGGCTGAGAAGGAGTCGCGCGGTAAAGGGAAGGGCAAGGGCAAGGGCGGCCGCGTGGCCGAAGAGGCGGCCGATTACCGCACGATGGAGCCGGCCCAGATCGCCAAGCGTCTGCAGGCGCTGGAGCAGCAGATGTACCAGCACGCACGTGATCTGGAGTTCGAGGATGCTGCCCGCGTCCGCGACCAGATCCGCACGTTGAAGGAGGCCAGTCTGGGTTGAACAACGCGTTGTGAAATATCTTCACAAAAGTGTTGCGCTTTCCAGGGGGCGTCCGTAATATACGCGGCCTGCACCGACGCATTCGCAGCGGGGCAGGAAGCAAAACGGGCGGTTAGCTCAGCGGTAGAGCACTACCTTGACATGGTAGGGGTCACAGGTTCGAACCCTGTACCGCCCACCACTCTCAGGCCAGATGCACCAAGGCTTGAAGTGGAAAGAGCAGTTTGAGGGGTCATGCAAGGTGACCCCATAGTGACCCCAAGCAGGGCACGAATCTTCGGAACATCCCTCCCCAGATCCTCAATGATTTCAGTCAGCGCCGCGCGTGCCGGGCCCATGTAGGCCGGGTCAAATTTCGCGTATGTGTCCGTGGTGCCGCCGGCGTGGTGGCCCAGCAGTCCAGAGACCTCCGAGGCGGGTACACCGCGCTGCCGCAGCCACGTGGACAGGGTGTGCCGCACCGTCTTGGGAACGAACCACAGCGGCAGCAGGGCGCGCTTCCGCAGCTTCCGCCAGGTCGTCTTGAGCGACTTGATGTGCCGGCCGTGCCAGTGGACCAGGTGGGCCTCGGTTTTCACCGTTCCCAGGTAGGCCTCCAAGGCCGGCAGCAGCGGGACCGTGGGACGGTACTTCTTGGTCTGCCGCCGCCCAGCCGGGTTCAGGTTGACCAGCCGGGCCGCCGTGTCGATCTGGAACCGCTGCAGGTCGCGCGCTGCGTCGCCGCGGCAGGCCGTGCACAGCCGGATCAGGAAGTAGGCCCAGACGTGTTCGGGCATCTCGGTATTGAGCAGCCGCACAATCTGGTCACGGGTGGCGTAATGCGGGTAGGCCTCCCCGACAGGGGGTAGCTCCACGAACGGCACCTGCGTGATCTCCCCGCGCTTCCAGGCCCGATTCATCGCGGATTTGCCAACGCCCAGCATCCGGCGCACGTAGCCGTCGGTGTAGTCCCGTTCGGCCAGCCACTTCATGAAGTCTTCCTGGCGCGCGATGGTCACGTCGGCCACGGTCGCGGCCGGGCCGAAGAACTCATTCCACAGGTCCACCCCTCGACTCGCACTGTCGTTGCTGGCAAGGGCGTCGCCGTGCTGGTGCATGTAGCGGGTCAGGACTGTGCTCACCAGCACGTCGGACGGCGCCTGGTCCTTCATCGCGGCGTTTTCCACGGACCATTGGGGCTATCTTGGCTTCGTCAGGATCTCTTGTGCCAAGCGAAGCGCGCTGCTTGCATCCCGTGGCATCGCGCCACGCCCGATACCAGACGGTTGAGCCTTTGCGTTGCTCGAGCCAGTAGATGACGGCTGTGTTGGAAGCGGGACGTCTCCAGGCCGTATACCTCAACCAAGCCTCGGGACGTCTGGTTGCTGCGGTCGGCTCCTCGCTGCACTGCTGCGACGAACTTCACCTGCGGGACTTGGGGAGGCTGTAGAAGTTGGAATGTCGGCACGAAGGCAGACGGCTGCCGTGGACAACAGGTAGCCCACCAGCTGGAGGAAGCGCATGCCAGATTGGCATGAGCGTGCCGCCGGCTTGGTGGTGGGCAATCGCTACGAGTTCACTGCCGTGGAAGATGCCGAACAGCCCCGGCTGGGGCTAACCAGCGCGGGGATTACCTTCTCAAGATCGATGAATGGGTAGTTCTACTTCCTGTTCTTACAGAGCTTCCAGCACACGTTCTGTCGCAAGCCGTTCCACTTCGCGGAATGTCAGGTCTCTGGGTGCTGGATGCTGGAACGTCACGGTCACCCTGCTTGAAATGTGGATCGTGCCCTCAGCGCTGTCAGATGCCTCGATGCACAAAACGGCGCCAACCGAATGGGGCATGTCGTGCTCGTCGTCGTACGCGGAGAAGGATTCCAGCTTCAGTTTCATTACAGAACAATTGCTCTAGATATGGAGGACGCCGGATGGTAGCAGACGCGTTTCCCTGGAAGCCGACCAGCACCGGTGGCGGCACGGCCAACGCTGCGCCGCCCGGATACTGGAGGGTGTGCCGCTGAAGGAGACTGTTGCGCGGCTCGTCGGCGACCCGCCGGCACCACCGGCCAAGCCCAAGCGGAAGCCGGTCGAGACCCCGCAGGAGCGGAGGTTGCGGGAGGCATTGAAAGCGCTTCCTTTGACTGACCCCAAACTGACCCCAGGCCACGGGCAAGTCGTTGATTTCCGTAGGCCGCCAATGATCGCGGGTGATCGGCTTAGTCGTTGTTTCCGTTGATCTTCCGCGACCTTGACATGGTAGGGGTCACAGGTTCGAACCCTGTACCGCCCACCACTTCAGTCCCGGAGACTGCAGTGGAACAACAGAAAAGCCAGCCATCAGGTTGGCTTTTTTGCTATGTGCGTTTGGTTGGTGACATGAAAGGGCGCGCTTCTCCACTGCGGTGTGATTTCCCCTTGGCGCTTCCTGTGCGTATCCCGACAACGTAGTGCATACCCCTCTGATACCCGGCATGTAGCGAACGACCGACACTCTGGTTTTCCAGGGCGCTTCGCATGCTGCGAGTGCTGCACGCCAGTGTCATGGCAATGCCGACGCATCTTCCGATCTTCGGCAAGGCCTGTGTCGTGGCCCTGCTGGCCGGCGTCTGCGCGACTGTGTTCGCGCCCCGGCTGTTGCCGGCGGGGTGGGGCGTGGCCGCGGCGTCGGTCGGCATGCTGCTCTGGATCCTCCCCTCCCGCCTGCGCCTCCTCGGCGCCGCCCTTTTCGGCCTCGGCTGGGCCGCCTTCCACGGCCACGCCGGGCTCGCGCAGCAGCTTCCCGCCGGCAGCGCGCCGGTGGACCACGTTGTGCAGGGACGGGTGACCAGCCTGCCGGTGCACGGCCCCGGCGGCACCCGCTTCGGCTTCCGGGTGGACGATGATCCGGCGATGCCCGCCGAGCTCCGTGGCCGCGACCTGGCCCTGGGCTGGTACGACGGATTCCGTGGCGCGACCGATGATCGCCGACGCACGCTGCGCGCGGGCGAGCGCTGGTCGCTCGGCGTACGGGTCCGGCCCCCGCGCGGCCGGGTGAATCCTGGCGGGTTCGATGCCGAGGGCTACGCACTCCGGCAGCGCGTTGCCGGGAGCGGGTACGTGCGCGAGCCCGCCCAAGCGACTGCGCTGGCCGCGCCAGCGGGATTGCCCGCATGGCGCGAAGAGATGGCCGACGCGATCGCCACGGCGGTCGAGAGCGACGGCCGCCGCTTCGTCCAGGCACTGGCGCTGGGTGACACCCGCGGCCTGAGCCCGGCCGACTGGGACGATCTGCGCGCGCTGGGGGTGACCCACCTGGTGGCGATCTCCGGTTTCCATGTCGGCGTGGTGGCGGGCGTTGCCGCCGTGCTGGCGGGCGGGCTCTGGCGCTGCCTGCCGCTGCTCGGCCTGCACTGGCCGCGGCCGATGGGTGCCGCGGTAGCCGCCGTCGCGGGCGCGGCGCTGTACGCGGCGGCGGCCGGCTTCGCGCTGCCCACGGTGCGGACCGTGCTGATGATCGCGGTGGTGGCCGCTGCGCGTTGTAGTCGGCGGCGGGCGACCGTGGCGCAATCGCTGGCGCTGGCCGCGCTGGCGATGCTGCTGTTCGATCCGCTCGCTGTGCTCGCCCCCGGTTTCTGGCTGAGCTTTGCCGGCGTGCTGTGGCTGATCTGGTGCCTGCCGGGGCGTGAGGAGGGCTGGCTGCGCGGTTTTCTGGGCGCGCAGGGCGTGGCGACGGTGGCGCTGCTGCCGCTGACCGTGGCGCTGTTCGGGCAGGCCTCGCGTGCGGGGCCGCTGGTGAATCTGGTGGCGATTCCTTGGTGGACGATGGTGGTGGTGCCGCTGGCGCTGCTCGGCACCGCGCTGGAGGCGCTGATCGACGGGGCGGGGCGCTGGCCGTGGCAGCTGGCGGCGTGGTGCTTCGAAGCGAGCTGGTGGCTGTTCGGGTATGCCGCGCGCAGCGATCTCTCGCTGTGGTGGCTGCCGCAGGCCAACCGCTGGGCGTTGATCTCGGCAGTGTTCGGTGTGTTCTGGCTGTTGCTGCCGCGCGGCAGTGGTGGCCGCGTGCCGGCCCTGCTGCTGTGCCTGCCGCTGTTGTGGCCGGCGCGGCATGGCCCGGGCGAGGGCGAGGTGGAGCTGATCGTGATGGATGTCGGGCAGGGCCTGGCGGTAGCCGTGCGCACGCGCCGGCACACGCTGCTGTACGACACCGGGCCCGGGGCCGACGATGGCTTCGACGCGGGCGAGCGGATCGTGGTGCCGACCCTGCGTGCGCTGGGGCAGGGCCGTCTGGACCGGATCATGATCAGCCACGATCACCGCGACCACACCGGCGGGCTGCGCGGGGTCCGCCGCAGCTTTCCGGGCGCGATGCTGCAGGCGCCGCCCGATGCGCTGCGCGGTCGGGCCTCGGCCTGCCATGCCGGGCAGTCCTGGCAGTGGGACGGGGTGACGTTCCGGGTGCTGCATCCACCGCGCGACGAACCGCAGTCCACCAACGACAGCAGCTGCGTGCTGCGGCTGGAGACGCCGCACGGTGCAATCCTGCTGGCCGGTGACATCGAAAAGCGCAGCGAAGCCCTGCTGGTCCAGCAGGCGGGCGCACGCCTGGCGGCGGAAGCGGTGGTCGTCCCACACCACGGCAGCGCCGGTTCGTCCACGCCGGCGTGGGTGGCCGCGGTCGCGCCGCGGCTGGCGATCGTCTCGGCGGGTCACCGCAACCGCTTCGGTCATCCCCGTGCCGAGGTGGTGGAGCGCTGGCAGGCGGTCGGCGCCGAGGTGCTCACCACCGCCGACAGCGGCGCGGTGCGGGTCTGGCTCGGGCGTGAAGGCCTGCAGGTGCGTGAACAACGGGTTTTCGAGCGGCGTTGGTGGGATGCCGCGGAGCGGAGCCGGCCGGCTGCTATCCTATCGGCGATCAAACAGGCGGCCGCTGGGCCGGAGGATTGAAACGTGTGGGAACTGGTCAAGGCCGGTGGCTGGCCGATGCTGCCGCTGCTGCTGTTGGGCGTACTGGCTTTGGCAATTGTCCTGGAGCGTTTCTGGACCCTGCGCCGCAATGAAGTCCTGCCCCCCGGGCTGGGCCAGGAAGTGCGCAACTGGGCTGCGCGCGGCAAGCTCGACCCGAGCCATATCCAGTCGCTGCGCGGCAATTCGCCGCTGGGCGCGCTGCTGGCCACCGCGCTGGAAGCACGCAATCGCCCGCGCGACCAGATCCGCGAGCGCATCGAAGATGCCGGCCGGCACCTGGTTCACCGCATGGAGCGGTTCCTGAACGCCCTGGGCACGATCGCCTCGGCCGGCCCGCTGCTCGGCCTGCTCGGCACGGTGGTCGGCATGATCCAGATGTTCATGGGCATCCTCGACCACGGCGTGGGCGATGTGAACCAGCTGGCCGGCGGTATCGGCAAGGCGCTGGTCTGCACCGCCACCGGCATGATCGTGGCGATCCCCGCGCTGATGTTCCATCGCTACTTCAAGGGCCGCATCGCCGGCTACGTGATCGACATGGAGCAGGAGGCCTCGGCCCTGCTGGACGCGCTCGATGGCCGCCCGGGCGTGATGAACAACGCCCCGCGCGCCGCCGGTGCTTCGGCCGGCGCCGCACCCGTGACGGTCAAGGGCTGACGGATGCGCATCCGCAATGACCGGATCCAGGACGAGCCGCATATCGATCTGGTTCCCCTGATCGATGTGATCCTCGTCCTGATCATCTTCTTCGTGGTCACCACCACCTTCGATGCGCGCTCGACGCTGCAGCTGCAGCTGCCGACCGCCAGCCAGCAGGACACCACCGAGCCGCCGCGTTCGCTGAGCGTGCTGGTCAACGCCGAAGGGCGTTACTTCATCAACGACCAGGAAGTGCTGCGTACCGACGTGGAGTCGGTCAAGCAGACGATCGCCGCCGTGGCCGGCAGTGATCGCGAACAGACCGTGCTGTTGCGCGCCGACGCGCGTACGCCTTACCAGGCTGTCGTCACGGCCCAGGATGCCCTGGGCCAGCTGGGCTTCCGCCGCATCGCCATCGCTACCGCGCCGGAGGTGCGTCCATGAGCAAGAAACATTCCCCCGTCTGGCCGATCTACAAGCGCCTGCTCGGGTATACCGGTGCCTATTGGGTGTTCATGGTCGCCGCCGTGGTCGCGATGGTGGTCGAGGCCCTGGCCGGCTACAGCTTCACCAAGCTGATGGAGCCGCTGGTCAACCGGGGGTTCGTCAACCCGGAGCCGCGCATGGCGGTGATCCTGCCGCTGACCATCCTCGGGTTGTTCATGATGCGCAGCCTGGCCACCCTGGTCAGCGACTACGCGCTTGCCCGCACCGGGCGCAGCGTGGTGCGCGACCTGCGTGAGCAGGTGCTGGAGAAGTACCTGCACCTGCCGTCCTCGCATTTCGATGCCGAAGCCACGCCGGTGATGGTCAGCCGCCTGAACTTCGATACCGAGCAGGTTACCCAGGCCAGCGCCGATGCGCTCAAGACCCTGGTGGCCGACACCCTCACCATCATCGCCATGCTGGTGGTGATGCTGCAGATGAGCGTCAAGGTCACCATGGCGATGCTGGTCGTGGTGCCGCTGATCGGCGTGATCGTCTCGGTCGTCGGCAAGCGTTACCGCCGCATCAGCCGCGGCATCCAGGACGGCATGGGTGGCATGGCGCAGACCGCCGAGCAGTCGTTGGCCGCGCAGCAGGAAGTGAAGGTGCATGGCACCCAGGCGCACGAGATCTCGCGCTATTCGCGTCTGGCCAACCGCATGCTCGGCCTGAACATGAAGGTCGAGACCACGCGCGCGCTGGCCTCCAGCACGGTGCAGTTCCTGGCCGCGCTGGCGCTGGCGGTGATCGTGTGGGTGTCCACCCGCGAGGCGCTGGCCGGCAAGCTCAACGCAGGCCAGTTCATGGGCCTGATGACCTCGATGATGGCGATCATTCCCTCGCTGCGTCGCCTGACCAGCGTGCAGACCTCGATCTCGCGCGGCGTGGCCGCCGCCGAGCGCCTGTTCGGGATTCTGGACATGCCGGTCGAGCGCGACGAAGGCATCCAGCGGATCGGCCGCGCACGTGGCGAGCTCGCGTTCGAACACGTGATGCTGCGCTACCGCGAGGACACCGGCATCGCGCTGGATGACATCAGTTTCGTGGCCAAGCCGGGCACGGTAACGGCGATCGTCGGCCGCTCCGGCAGCGGCAAGACCAGCCTGATCCGTCTGGTGCCGCGCTTCTACGAACCCAGCGGTGGCCGCATCACGCTCGACGGCGTGGCGCTGGATGATTATCCGTTGGCCGACCTGCGCCGCCAGGTCGCGATGGTCGGGCAGAAGGTGATGCTGTTCGATGACACCGTGGGCGCCAACATCGCCTACGGCATGGACGCCACCGAAGAACAGATCCGCGCGGCGGCCGAAGCGGCCAATGCCTGGGAGTTCATCGCGCGCATGCCGCAGCAGCTGCAGACGCCGGTCGGCGAGAACGGTGCGCTGCTCTCCGGCGGCCAGCGCCAGCGCCTGGCGATCGCCCGCGCGATCCTGCGCGACGCGCCGATCCTGATCCTGGATGAAGCCACCGCCGCGCTCGACAACGAATCCGAGCGCCTGGTGCAGGATGCCCTGCAGCGCCTGATGCCCGAGCGCACCACGCTGGTGATCGCGCACCGGTTGTCCACCATCGAGCATGCCGACCAGGTGCTGGTGATGGATCACGGCCGCATCGTCGAGCGTGGCACGCACACTGAACTGCTGGCGCTGGGTGGCCTCTACGAGCACCTGCACAAGATGCAGTTCCGCGAAAGGCAGCCTTGATGGCCGGCAAGGGTACGCACACGCCGTCGTACTGGTATGACGGCACCGCGATTCCGTTCCTGGCACGCCTGGCGTCACCGCTGTACGGGGCGGCCATCGCGCTGCGGCGGATGGCGTATCGCCGCCGCTGGCTGAAGCGGCATCCGCTGCCGGTGCCGGTGGTGGTGGTCGGCAACATCACCGCCGGCGGCACCGGCAAGACCCCGCTGACCATCGCGCTGGTCAACCGGCTGCGCGAGGCCGGCTGGAAGCCGGGCGTCGCCAGCCGTGGCTATGGCCGCGAGGACGCGGGCACGCCACGCTGGGTGCTGGCCACGACCGATACCGCGATCGGCGGCGACGAGCCGGTGCTGATCGCCTGGAAAACCGGCGTGCCGGTCCGGGTCGATGCGGACCGCGTCGCGGCCGGCAAGGCGCTGGTCGAGGCGGGTTGCGACATCATCGTCTGCGACGACGGCCTGCAGCATTACCGGCTGGCGCGTGACATCGAGATCGAAGTGGTCGACGCCCAGCGTCGCTACGGCAATGGCCGGCTGATTCCGGCCGGGCCCCTGCGCGAGCCGGCCAGCCGTGCGCGCGACTGCGACTTCCGGGTGGTCAACCTGGGCCAGGCCAGCGATGGCACCGAAGCGCAGACTGCGTGCGGTTTCGGCGAATGGCCGATGCAGCTGCGCATCGACAGCGCCCAGCCGCTGCAGGGCGGCCGCGCGCGGCGCCTCGCGCATTTCCAGGGGCAGCGCGTGCACGCGGTGGCCGGTATCGCCAACCCGCAGCGCTTCTTCGACATGCTGCGTGCGCATCGCATCGGCGTGGTGCCGCATGCCTTCGCCGATCACCATGCCTACCAGCCGGCCGATCTGCGCTTCGGCAGCGAACTGCCGGTGCTGATGACCGAGAAGGACGCGGTCAAGTGCAAGGCCTTCGCGACCGAATGGCACTTCGCCGTGCCGCTGTCGGCCGAACTGCCGGCGGCGTTCTGGATCACGCTGCTGGACCGCGTCGAGAAACTCGGCAAGCGTTGACGGGCCCGGTGCCGCGTGCGGCACACTGAGGCCCTGACTGCATTCCTTCCGTACAGGTCGTCCCCCATGAGCGCTTCCGTCGAGTTCGTCGTCGCCATTCCCGCCCGCTATGCCGCCTCGCGGCTGCCGGGTAAGCCACTGCGCCTGCTCGGCGGTGAGCCGCTGGTGCTGCGCGTGGCGCAACGCGCCCTGCTTGCCGGTGCGCGCGAAGTCTGGGTCGCCACCGATGATCAGCGCATCGCCGATGCCCTGCAGGGCCTGGCCGAGGTGCGCGTGGCGATGACCTCCACCGCGCATGCCTCCGGCACCGATCGCCTGGCCGAGTGCGCAACGCAGGCCGGCTGGGCGGATGACACGCTGGTGGTGAACCTGCAGGGCGATGAGCCGTTCGCCCCGGCCGAGGGCATCCGCGCAGTGGCCGAAGCCCTGGTCTACAGCGGTGCGGAGATGTCCACGCTGGCCACCCCGGTCGAGGACGCCGAAACCCTGTTCGATCCGAACGTGGTCAAGGTCGTGCGCAGGCAGAACCTGGACGCGCTCTACTTCAGCCGTGCACCGATTCCGTGGCACCGCGATGCGTTCGCGCGCTCGCGCGACACCCTGGCCGGCCCGCACTGGCTGCGCCATATCGGCATCTACGGCTACCGCGCCGGCTTCCTGCGCCAGTTCGCCGCGTTGCCGCCCGGCACGCTGGAGCAGCTGGAATCGCTGGAGCAGCTGCGCGTGCTGGAAGCGGGGCACCGCATCAGCGTGGCGCTGACCCCGTCCGAGTTCCCGCCCGGCATCGATACGCCGGAGGATCTGGAGCGCGCAGAGGCGTGGTGGGCCGCGCACCCGTGACCGGGGCGGTCGTCCGCCGCGGCGGCCTCCGCCGCACGCCGATGGACCACTGGATGACCGTGGCACGACGGATGCATGACGCCGAGTCCGGCATAATCGGGGCATGAACGTCCAGCCCGTCCAGGATCTGCCTGAATTCGCCACCTGGCTCAACGCCCCGCCGACCACCCTCGCCGAGCTGCAGGGACGGCCGGTGGTGTTGGCCTTCGTCAATGCCGCCTCGGTGTGGTGCGCGCAGCGGCTGGCCGAGCTGGCCCAGTGGCAGTCGCGCAACCCGGGCAAGCTGCAGCTGCTGGTGCTGCAGGTGCCGCGTTTCGATGGTGAACGCGATCCCGCGCAGTCGCTGAAGCTGCTCCGGCGCCAGGGCCTGAACGCCCCGGCGCTGCTGGATGCGGAGTGGGACGGCTGGCGCCGCTTCGGCGTGACCGCGTGGCCGACCCTGGTCCTGCTGGATGCCCAGGGGCGCGAGCGCGAACGGCTGGTCGGCCTCGGCGGCGAACTGGAGCGCGCCCTCACGGCGCTCTGCGAAGGCAGTTCGCGGCCGTCCGATGAGGACCTGCACGGCGCCCGCGAACTGAGCCCCGAACCGCGCCTCGCGCTGCGCTTCCCGACCGGGCTTGCGGTGACCACCGAGCGCCTGTACATCGCCGATACCGGGCATCACCGCGTGCTGGAATGCAGCCACGGTGGCCGCGTGCTGCGCCAGTTCGGCATGGGCACCGCCGATTTCATGGACGGGGGCCAGGCCGAAGCAGCCTTCCACCACCCGCAGGGCCTCGCGCTGGAGCGCGAATGGCTGTACGTCGCCGACACCGGCAATCATGCGTTGCGCCGCATCCATCTGCTGTCCGGCCAGGTCGATACGCTGTGCGGCACCGGGCGCCCCGGCGAGCCGATCGAAGGGCCGGTGGCAGATCCGCGCCGTACCGCGCTCAACCACCCGCAGGGCCTGGCGGTCGCCGACAACCAGATCCATATCGCGATGGCCGGCGACAACCGCATCTGGAGCTATCACCTCGGCCAGCGCAGCCTGCAGTGGCGCGCCGGCAGCGGTGCGATCGACGCGCGCGACGGTAGCGGTCATCTGGCCGCGTTCGCGCAGCCGTGCTCGGTCGCGGCGGTCCAGCAGGTGCTGTACGTCTGCGATGCACTCGGCTCGTCGATCCGCGCCATGCAGCTGCGCGGCGATCTGGTGCAGACACTGGTCGGGCAGGGCCTGTGGACCTTCGGCGAACAGGATGGCCCGCGGGCCTCGGCGCTGCTGCAGTATCCGCAGGCGATCGCGCTGAGTCCGGATGCCCCGTTGCTGTGGATCGCCGATGCCGGCAATGGCCGCCTGCGCACGCTGCGCCTCGGCGGGGGCGAGCTGAGCACGCTGGAGCTGCCGCGTCGCCTGCATGGCCCGGCCGGCCTGGCGCTGGGCGGCGGTGCGGTCTGGATCGCGGAGACCGACGCCCATGCCGTCCTCCGTTTCGACCCCGTCAGTGGTGTCCTGAGCGACGTGCCGATCAACGAATGACTGTTTCTTCCGCCCCCGCCTTCGATGGCAAGGCATTTGCGGCCCACCTGAGCACCGCCCCCGGCGTGTACCGCATGTACGCTGCCGACGACACCCTGCTGTACGTCGGCAAGGCGCGTGCGCTGCGCAACCGCGTGGGCAGTTATTTCAACGGCACGCCCAAGACCACGCGGATCATGTCGATGCTGTCGCAGGTCGCACGCATGGACGTGACCGTGACCCGCTCGGAAGCCGAGGCGCTGCTGCTGGAAAACCAGCTGATCAAGTCGCTCTCGCCGCGCTACAACGTCTCCCTGCGTGACGACAAGACCTATCCGCACGTGCTGCTGACCCGCGAGCAATGGCCGCGCATCGCGCTGCACCGTGGCCCGCGTGCGGTGCCGGGGCGGTACTTCGGGCCGTACCCGGGCGTCACCGCGGTGCGTGAAACGCTCAACCTGATGCACAAGCTGTTCAAGCTGCGCAGCTGTGAAGACAGCGTGTTCCGCAACCGCTCGCGGCCCTGCCTGCAATACCAGATCGGCCGCTGCAGCGCGCCGTGCGTGGACCTGGTGGCGGCGGAGGACTATGCCGAATCCGTGCGCCGCGCCTCGATGTTCCTGGAAGGCAAGAGCGACCAGCTCGCGCGCGAGCTCGGCACCCAGATGCAGACCGCCAGCGAAGCGCTGGAGTTCGAGCAGGCCGCGCGCCTGCGTGATCTGATCGCCTCGCTGCGCAGCATGCAGACCCGTCAGTACGTGGACGGCCGCGCTGCCGACCTGGACGTGCTCGCCTGCGCCACCCAGGGCGCCAGTGCCTGTGTGCTGCTGCTGGCCTTCCGTGATGGCCGCAACATGGGCACGCGGCCGTTCTTCCCGCGCACCAATGGCGAAGAGAGTGCCGACGAGGTGCTGGGCGCGTTCGTGTCCCAGTATTACGCCGAGCACGCCCCTCCGCGCGAGATCCTGCTCGACCGCGAGATTCCCGATGCCAGCCTGATCGAATCGGCGCTGAGTGCCTCCGCCGAGCACAAGGTGCAGCTGCGGTGGAATGTCCGTGGCGAGCGCGCCGGGTATGTGGAGCTGGCCGCGCGCAATGCGCAGATCACCCTGGTGACCGAACTGGGCAGCCGCACCGCGCAGCACGCGCGCAGCGAAGACCTGCGCCAGATGCTCGGCCTCACCGAGCAGGTCAAGCGGGTCGAGTGTTTCGACATCAGCCATACCATGGGCGAAGCCACCGTGGCCTCGTGCGTGGTGTTCGATGCCGCCGGGCCCGTGCGCAGCCAGTACCGCCGCTTCAACATCAGCGGGATTGAACCGGGCGATGACTATGCCGCCATGCGCCAGGCGATCGAGCGGCGCTTCCGCCGTGCAGTCGAAGAGGATGGCGTGCTGCCCGATCTGCTGCTGATCGATGGTGGCGCCGGCCAGTTGGCCCAGGCGCAGGCCGCACTGGCCGATCTGGGCGTGGAAGGGGTGATGCTGGTCGGCGTGGCCAAGGGCGTGGAGCGCAGGGCAGGGCATGAAGCCCTGGTCATGCCGGACGGCCGCGAGCTGCGACCGGGCGCGGCCTCACCGGCGCTGCAGTTCATCCAGCAGGTGCGCGACGAGGCCCATCGCTTCGCCATCACCGGCCACCGCGGGCGCCGCCAGAAGGCCCGCATGACCAGCAAACTCGAAGATATCCCCGGCATCGGCCCGCGCCGGCGTGCCAGCCTGCTCAAACATTTCGGCGGGCTGGTCGGCCTGAAAGCCGCCGGCGAAGCGGAAATCGCGAAGGTGGAAGGCATCAATGACGCCCTCGCTGCGCGTATCTACGCTAACCTTCATGGACTGCCCACGCCCGACGCGGCGGGCGAGTAGAGAGACGCAATGAAGTTGACCCTCCCCACCTGGCTGACCCTGCTGCGGATCGTGATGATCCCCGTGCTGGTGCTGGTGTTCTATCTCCCCTACAAGTGGACCAATTTCGCCTCCGCGGCGATCTTCGGCCTGGCCGCGCTCACCGACTGGCTCGACGGCTGGATCGCCCGCCGCTACGACCTGCAGTCCGCGTTCGGCGCGTTCCTGGATCCGGTCGCGGACAAGCTGATGGTGGCGGTGGCACTGTTCCTGATCGTGCAGGGCCATCCCACGGCGTGGATGGCGGTCTGGGCGGCGGTGATCGTAGGCCGTGAGATTGCCGTCTCCGCACTGCGCGAATGGATGGCGGAAATCGGCCAGCGCGCCAAGGTGCGCGTGGCTGTGATCGGCAAGGTGAAAACCACCGCGCAGATGGTCGCGCTGCTGTGCCTGCTGTATTCGGTCGCACCGCACACCCCGATGCAGGACATCTGGATGGGCATCCAGGTCTTCCATATCGGCGACTGGACCCTGGCGATCGCCTCGATCCTGACGCTGTGGTCGGGCCTGCAGTACCTGCACGCGGCCTGGCCGAGCCTGCGCGAAGACGAGCGCCTCGCGCGTGAGAGCGCCAAGGCGAAAAAGAATGCGTAAAGGGCTGTTGACAGCCCTGCATTTGGCTGTAGAATTTCGCCTCCCAAGCGGGAATAGCTCAGTTGGTAGAGCGCAACCTTGCCAAGGTTGAGGTCGCGAGTTCGAGTCTCGTTTCCCGCTCCAGATACTGTTTCCATCGCGATCCGTCGCGAACGGAAACGCCGAAAAAAGCGACCTTCCGGGTCGCTTTTTTCGTATGCGCGTGTCTGCGGTCAGTGGCGCGTTCCGATCCGGACGTTGCACCACGTGCGGATGTTCCCGCGGTCGAACCCGGGACAGCTGTTTTCGATGGGCAGGTACACGTAGAGCGCCTGCTCCGTGTGCGCGAAGTGGTAATAGTTCGTGCGGTCTTTGCCGTACAGCCAGTAGTTCGATGAGCCCGGGTTGATGACGTAGGGCTCGAACGAGAGGATCGATGATTCGGCCGGGATCACGTTGCTCCTGTCGGTCAGCATCATCCAGGCATTGGAGACGACGTGGGTGGTCGCGCCGACGATGGCGAGGGCGCCGATCAGGGCGGCGGTGGCGAGGCTGGCAATGCGGAGAGGGCGTCGCATGCGGTGATTCATGGATTGACCGGGGAGGGGCAGGGCAAGGCCGGCAAGTGCCCCGGGGCGGCCCGGAGCAACGCACGGAATTGCCGCCAAAAGGATGTTGACGACGTGAAGGAATTCCGACAGAATAGCGCTCCTTCGACGCAGGTCGAGGGGCCGACAGCCTCCAGCGCCCCAGGGTGCGGTGCGGTCGGGGCAAGTGAAAGTCTGCGGGAATAGCTCAGTTGGTAGAGCGCAACCTTGCCAAGGTTGAGGTCGCGAGTTCGAGTCTCGTTTCCCGCTCCAGATTTCGACAGGGCCCCCTTGGGGCCTTGTTTTTCTCCGCGGTGGCACGCGGGCATCCGGTCCGGCGGCATCGACCGGGATGTGAAAAAAGGTGTGAAAAAGCTGGCGTGTTTCGAGTGGTTTCGGTAACATGCACGCTTGATTTTGCGGGAATAGCTCAGTTGGTAGAGCGCAACCTTGCCAAGGTTGAGGTCGCGAGTTCGAGTCTCGTTTCCCGCTCCAAATCCTGACCAGGCCCCGTTCTCGGGGTCTTGTTTTATCGGGGCACGCAACACGCCTTCGATGATCGTAGGGTCACCGGCCTGGTGGCAGAGTGGTCATGCAGCGGACTGCAAATCCGCGTACGCCGGTTCAATTCCGACCCAGGCCTCCATTAAGAATCAAACACTTAGCCCGCTCAAAGCGGGCTTTTTGTTTTCCGCAATTTGGGGGCTTTTCCGCAACTTCTTCGTGGATGGCACTCGCGACCCCGTTTGGACCTGGTTCGAGGTCCACATTTATCTGCTGTCAGATTGACGCCGACGGGGTCTCACCCCATGCGATGGGGGTCTGTCAGCATCCTCGCCAGTGGGTATAGTTGTCCCTCATGGACCAAGGGGGCACAGGATGTCGAAGTTCAGTACGAGGTTTTACAGAGTCACCCACGCGGGCTACTTCAGGTACGGAGTTCAGGAGCCTGAGCTAGGTAATCTCGAGTTTTTCTTGGAGGAGCTTAGTGAGTACGCGGATGGGAAGACGCTCGAAGAGACGAAGGTCGAAGGAAGCGGCGATCGCTTAACGACGTATCTCTTCGATGTCAAAAAGCATGGTAGCTGCTGGGTCATTGTCCTCTGGAACGAGGTGCCGGCAGAGGACGGTGCGGTGGCGTCTGTTCCAGGCTCGGCGATGGTGGGCGGGGCGACGGTCGTGGCCAATCCTGTTGCTGCCAACAGCATCCCGGGGTTCCCGACTTACTTCCTGTTCATTCCAGAAGCGGACCTTGTTGCCACAGTGAGCAGCGGAGACACCGTGTTGGGGCTGCCGCAGTTTAAGCACTACGCGCAATACTTCTTGGAGAACTCAACAAGTTTGGTGGCCTTCGCGGAAGAAGACGGCGAGGTTGAAGTGCTGGGCTACCTGGATGCTGAAGGTGAAGTGCTTAACAATCTCCGTGCCAGATTCGAAATCCAGCTGAAACGTGGCGGCAAGCAGACCGCAGCAATTATTCAGCGTGCGGCCTCTATTCGTTCAATTCTACGAGTTGCTGAGATCAAGACGATCACCCAGCCTGACCGCGCAAGGTTCCAGAGGTTCTTGGATTTTTGGGGTATGACTGCGCAACCAGCGAGCAAGGTCGTTCGTATCCGCCAAGAGATTCCTGTGACGGTCACCGCTGAGCAGGTGCGCACGATGATTGAGGACATTGAAGAGTCTCTCGTCCCGAAGCGGAACGATCTGGCGTTCAAGTTTGAAAGGGATCCGAAACCCTACTGGCTTAGTGGTGGTATTCCGACCGGTAGCTATGAAGTTGCGGTCGACAAGGCAGATGGAGTCTTCCCTGCCGAAGAGCTGGCCAAAGCGTTCTCCCGCAAAAAAACACAGATTATTAACGACGCGAATCCATGAGTCTCTGGCAAAAAATTGTACTGGTGACCGTATGGGTAGGAGTGCTTGCAGCAGCACTCCTCTTGGGCGGTGCCGTACCTTTTGCAGAACAATGGCCGTTGTATGAGGCTTTGAGGAATACGGCGGCGATCATTTTCGCCGTCGTGGGTGCTTGGCTAGCGATCGTCTACCCTGAGCGACTTAAAATGTCACAGGGAAAGGCCCCTGGTGCGGAGCCAAAAAGCCCGGATAAGCTTGTCAAGTTGCTGGAGCCGATCGTCAATTCAACGGTCATTCTGGCCGTTGTATTGATCGTGGGCCTCATCGCACCTTTGATAAAGACTGCTCCTTTCGTAAGGGAGCACGTCGAGGTTTTTAGAGCGATCTCGTTCATCATTTTGGCGTCACTTACGCTATTGCAGGTCTGCACAGTGATTCTCACTCTGATCCCAGCGAGCGATGTGAGGGACCAAATACTTGGCGAGAAGGCTGTAAAGCACACAGTCGCCTCGGTTTTTTCTCGTGGCAAACGGAAGAACCGTGGTTAGCGGGTAGGTGTTACCTTCGTTCCTCGGCGGTTTCGAGTGTAATGCTCGGTCATGACCACGGACGAGTGACCCATCTGTTTCTGCGCTGCGCGCACATCGCCAGAGGCATCTGCCTTGTCTGTGGCGGCCTTTGCCCGAAGGTCGCGGAACTGCAGGCCGACCACGCCAGCCAGCTCGCACGCTTTCGCCCACTTCCTGGACATCGCGTTCACTCCGATCGTCCGCCCATTCTCATTCACGATCAGGCGAGTGCTGTGTACCTTGTACGCAGACTTCCTTGCCCGGATACGCCGCAGCAGTTCTTCCAGCTCGCCGGCCACCGAGATCCGCAGTTTGGCGCGCGTCTTCGCCTGCTGCACGTTGAGAACCCCATCCCGAACGTCCATTTCCGAAAGCGACAGTACGTCTGACGGCCGCTGGCCCGTCAGGTACGCGAGGTCCATGGCATCCCGCAGGCATGCATCCGCCGCCTGCCAGATCGCCGCGAACTGGTCATCCTCGACATATGCGTCGCGCCCGGTCTCCTTGAATCCCTTGATGCCCGCGCACGGGTTGGGTAGCGCCGTGTACCCCTTGTCACGCGCGAAGTTCCAAATGTGCGAGAGCAGCGCCTTCTCGCGGTTCGCACGCACGTAAGCGGTGTCGGCCTTCGTCCGCCAAGTCATGTACTGCCGAACATCGACGGGCTGGATGCCCTCCAGGGGCGCCGGCGGGTCGTCGAAGAACTCCTTGAGCTTGGCGATTTCCTTCTGATTGTCCGCCAAGGTACGCGAGGCCTTCCGCACTGCGACCTCGGCCATGTACCGGTCGGCGACCATGGCAAAGGTCAGCACCGCTGCCTTGGGCAGATTGGTCTCGTGCTCGAGCTCGGCCCAGCGCTTGATGGCCAGGCCGTAATCGGTCCCCAGCGAGGTCTCGCGGCGCGGCTTTCCGCCGTGATCATAGAAGTAATACGTGACCTTGCCGCGCTGGCGCACACGGAACCGGGGGATGGCTCCTAGCTTGGTGGGTTTCCTTCCCATTTCAGGCCGCCTTGTTCGACTTCCAGGAGCCGGCACCGGCCGGCGTCGCGCGCTCAGTCTGCTCCAGGCTGGCCCTTATCACCACGGGCCAGCCGTGGGCGTCCAGATAATGCCGAATGCCGTTGCGCTGGAGAAAGGTGACCTGTCGCGCTTTCTGAGGGGTGCGGCACAGCTGCCGGACCTCTTCACGCGACAGGCAGATATCAACTGCCATTTGCCAGCCTCCCTTCGCCCGGGATCGCCAGACGCATCTGGATGACGTTGTCCCCCGGCGCCGCAATCGCGGGCAGTACCTTTCGCGCGCTGCGGGCAGGGCGGTTGATGCGCCGCCATTCGGCCAAGGCCTCGCCGGGCTCTGCGTGCTTGCTGGTCGCGCGGCACCGGCACTCGACGAAGTGGCCGCCGCCGGCGGCCAAGCCGCGCAGGTCGTGGATGTGCCGCGCGCTGTGACCGGCGGCGCAGTCCGGCAGCGGCTCGGGGTGGCTGATGTGTCGCTGGGTCATAGTGCCTCCAGGGTCAGGCGGCTTTCTTCGGCCGCGAGGATGAACTGCGCCGCTTGGTGGGGATTGATTGCATTGCCGTAACCGCGCAGGCGCACCACTCGGGCGGATACCCCATGAGCCAGCGGGAATGTTCCGGGTTCAACTGGCCGCCACTTTCCATCCCGGCATCCGAGCCAGTCAGCAGCTGCCCAGAAGCCTTGAAGCGGGCTGGACCGATCTGTTGCACCTGGTGCGCCAACATCGTGACCGCATCCCCGCCGACCGTCTGTTGCTTCCGTGCCACGAAGTTCTCCGCCGATCCGCCGGGTTCGGTCGCTGTCGGCGTCCCCCATCCGGCCCAGTGGACCTTCGACCCGAGCCCACAATCGTTGCCCCGATAGACCCCCGTCGCCGCACTGAGGCGCTGTTTGCGTGCCCAAACTTTCTCGGGGTCCGTGTTCGGTTCCATGGCGCAGGGTGTTGGCCACCCGGCAAGCATCACAAAGTCGTTCAGATCGTTCGATCGCTCCGGATTCAACGCTCTCTTCGCCTGACCTCCCCCCGATCCGTCGCTGGCTTGTGGGGTCGGCCATCCGCACAAATGCACTGCAATGTCGGCCGTGCTGATTTGGGGGTCGGACGCCTTCCGATTGCCGATGATCGGCGGCCGCGGCTTCGCATCGACGATCGTGCTGTTCGGCGTCGGCCAGCCGACGCACACAGTGCGGACTTGCTTGTCCAAGGAGGCAGTGTTCTGGTTGATCCCGCTTCCCTTTCCGTCCGATGCTTGGGGCGAAACCCACCCAGTAGGTACGGTCTCGGATATGCGGCGCGCCGATGCCCGCAGACGGGAAAGCAATCGCCCCCCCGGCATAACCCAGTGCTTCCAGGTCAGTGAGTACAAGGTCGAGCCAAGGGCCTGCAGCCGCGCTTGCAACCTGTTCTCCAATGACTGCTGCAGGGCGACACTGCTGGATGAGCCAGTGGAAGTGGGGCCAGAGGTGCCGCTCGTCAGCAAACCCATCGCCTTTGCCTGCCGAGCTGAAAGGCTGGCATGGGCAGGAACCAGTCCAAACCTGTCTGTCTTCGGGCCAGTCGGCGAGTTGCAGTGCCAGGGACCATCCGCCGATACCGGCGAAGAAGTGGCACTGTGTGTAAGGGGCAAGGTCAGCTGGTGCAACATCTTCAATACTCCTTTCATCTACAAAGCCGGCCGGAATTTGTCCGGCGGCGATCAGCTCCCGTAGCCAGGCGGCTGCTTTAGGGTCGAACTCGTTGTAGTAGTTCACCGGTCCTCCCGCAACCTGGTGCGCAGGTCACGCGGCGGCTTGACGGTGGCAAGGGTGGTGGTCTTGGTGCGCAGGGCGCGTGCGATGGCACGCAGCGCAATGTTCGCCTCCCGAACCCACCCAAGCCGCTGATCCATGCGGTTGGCGCGGAGATCTCTGGCAGCGTCAGTAGAGCCGACGCGCCAGTACTCCGCAGCCAGCAGCTCGCGCGCCTGCTGTTCGATATCAGCCATTGGTCGGCTCCCTTGCTTGGTCGAGTTCGCTGGCGCCCATCCGCAGCAGCTTGTGGGCGATGGCGTAGGTTTTCGGGTCCAAGTCGTCTGCGTGCTCAGTGGCTTCGAAGAACATCACGGCGAATGCAGCGATCACGCGCGCGTCCGGGGAGGCATCGGCGCTGTTGAGGATACGCATGGACTTCTCGCGGTTGAGTTCGATCTCAGGCATTCGCCACCCCCGGCGTTGCATCGCGCTGGCCGATCAGGGCGTCCACGGCTTCATCCACGCTTGTGTATTCCTGACGTGTGGGGCTGGGAATGGCCGGGGCGTCGCCCTTGAAGTCGATCCACGTCCAGCGCTTCAGCTGCTCGTCTTCGTCCCATTCAACCGACAGGAGGGGCGCGATGGCGCGCCAGCGTGCGGCGTCCTGCTGCTGCCCCAGGTCGATGCCCTGCGCGGGCTGGATCTTCAGGAAGGCTGGCACCGAGTACCGCCGGACAGACGACCCGCTTGCCCCTTGGTCGCGAAGTGCGGTCGCCTTCTGGCGTGCAGAGATCACGCGGGCCGAGTCTTCTTCATGGACCCACGCCACCGGCACCTGCGCCCCCGGCTGGCAGGCGGCGAGGTGCTGGGCGAGCGCGCATGCGAAGTCGGCGGCCAGTTCAGTCGCGATGTAGGTCGCGAAGTCGTGTCGACCCATCTCGCGGGCGAAAAAGTGAGCGATGTAGCAGCGGGCGCCATCGCTAGTGCTGAGCGCCGCGGCGGGCTTCTCGGTCGTCATGGCTTGCTTCCTTTCTCGTGGTCTTTGATGCGGTCGATGAGGTAGGTGGCTTCCTTCCGCCATTTGTCGCGGTCGAAAGGGTTGAGGTTCTTGGCGAGGTAGTGGAGCTGTTCGAGCGGCTGGATCAGCCAGGTGATGCGGAAGGGCATAGATGAGCGGTGGTCGCGGAGCGGGGCATGCGGCCGGCAGTCCGGTCCTGCGAGCCATTCGGCTTCGTCGCAGTCCAGGCATCGGCCGTCACCGTTGCTTCCGGGCGGCCATCGGTGCTCCTGCCTTCCGACCGGCGGGTGCAGGTAGAGCGCGCGGATGATCAGATTCCGCCGCCGGGGGTTGATCACGTCCTCGGGCTCGGCTTCTTCCCAGGGCTCTCTGCTGCCGCGGCGCCGGCACTCGTGCCGGACCGGCTTCTGCGAGCCATACAGCTGCTCCATGAAGACCTTTGCCCAAGCAGCGGCAACCTCAGCCGGCACGGGCTCGCCGGCGGCGCCAGCGCGGCGCATGGCGCGCACGGTGGAGGCCACGGTCGGATCAGCCATCGCGGCCGCGCCTCCACGCCGCGGGCACCTGGGTGGCGCAGAGGAGGGCGCCCATGAGCAGGTAGACGCCGGTGTCTTCGATGCCGGCCCAGGCCATGGCGAAGGCGACGGCCGCGAGCAGGGCGCCCAGCAGCACTAGCCCGCCGGCGCGCCAGTGGCGGATCAGCCCGCGCATCGGATCTGCTCCATCAAGGCGGCGAAGTGCTCGTCGTGGCGGCGCTGCAGCCAGGCGGCCGCCACCAGTGCGCCGGCGACGAAGCCGACGATCAGGCCGAAGGCGAAGTCGATCCCGCTCATGCTGCATCGCCTCCCGGCGCAGGACGGGCGGCGAGGGCGCGCGCTGCCATGCGGTTCTGGACGTCTTTCGAGTACCCGGCCCGGACCAGCTGGCCGACGGCGGCGCGGGAATCCCAGCCGCATGCGATGGCCTGCCGGCGGACGGACTGGGCGCGGTAGAACTGCTCGGCGGTCGTGACGCTCATGGGGCGACTCCTTTGATGAAGCTGAAGTTGCAAAGACCCCCGCAGCGGCCCCAGCGAGCATCGTCGCGAAGAGCTTTGATCTGGTCCTGCACCTCGGCCGTACGCTCGCCGACGAGATGAAAGGTCGTCTCGTGGCAGCCGGGAAATACCGACAGCTGCTCGGCAAGCCAGGTCGCGCGGAAGGCAGTGCGCAGCCCGCGTACGACGCATGCGCCGCTGGCTGTGTGGGTTACCTGCCAGTCGCCGATTTCTGTCTCATTGCCGCTGCCCATCAGCGTGGTTTCGTCATCGCTGTAGACGTGGTGGCAAAAGAACGGTCCGACCACGAAACCCGTGAATTCGTTGGGCGTGGTGGCATCCGGGCGCAGGGCGTCTTCCCCGCGTGGGAGCATGAGTGTTTGTGCGATCGCGGCACTCATGCCGCGGCCTCGCTGCTGACGGCCTGGCGCAGCTCGGCTGCCGCGCGCTGCAGATCTGCGGCGGCGGCGTCGGCTTCCTCGGCGGTGAAGTAGACGCGGCCGGCGGCACCGACGTGCATCGCGACTTTGTTGGAGATGGGCTGCGCTTCGAACCGGACAGGCCCGGTCGAGCTGCTGAGGGTGAGGGTGGCCATGAAGTCTCCGAGCCCCGGCCCGGATGGGCTGTTACTGGGGCAACGAGGCCACATTACCGAAACGGTTATAGAGCGTCAATACCGAAACGGTAATTCTTTTGCCCGCAGCATCCTAGGATCCGACGCGCGGTAAAAAAAAGACCCCGCAGGGCGGGGTCTTTTGCTGGGACAGGGCCTTATCCGTACCTCGCCCGAAGGAGGCCGGCATCTTCGAAGGTCACTCCGTCCCGGATGCAATCTAGGGCGCGTTCCAAATCTTGGTGCAGCGCCACCAGTTGATCGTCGCTGAGTTCCTCTATTCCAGCCAATCCAAAACACGCTTGGTCAATCAATAGCTGCATCGACGGACCCCAGTGATGCCGGTAGTGCCGGATCATTCGGTAGTGCGAGTCTCTCGTGATGCTGTCCATGCCTTGACGCATGGGTTTTGTAACCAATCGAAGCCGGGGTGAGGCTGGCCGTTGATCGCCACCTCCATCCATCGCTTTAGCCAGTCGCTTTGCCAGTTCCTGCAACTGGTCCTCTCGTAACGCCATCCTTACCCCCTTTTTGCTCCAACCGTTCAACAAACGCACGCATGAAATCGAGCACATTGCTGTCGTCCAGCGACCTAGCCTCCGCCACGATGGTGTCGTAGGCGACGGCCAGGGCCTCTGCATCGATGGCTGGCACGGGGCCGCCACCGCGGATCTCCGACACCAACTGCAGCAAACGTATTGCAGAGCGGAGAGTAGGGACATCAAGTCCCAAGGCGTGAGATTCGCCGGCTGGCCGATCCAGCGTGCCGCTGGGAATGCCCATCGCAGCTTCGAGGTCGCGTGCCAGTCGATGACCTATCCCTTTCGGGTTGGCCTCCGATATCCACTGGCTCACCTGGGGTTGTTGCCAGCGCGAACCGCCGTACTGGCGCGCCCATTCGGCTGGACCACCGGCCGCGGTCACGCGGTCGCGCATGTTGATGGTTCTGAGGGTGCTCGCATCCATGGCGGCAATGGTCCTATCCATTACCGTTTCAGGAAATGACCGAAACGGTATTGCAGTTGCATAACCGAAACGGTAATGTTGGCCTCATGAACCTTACCGACTACGCCACTTCGAAGGGGGGCACCGCCAAGCTCGGTTGCCCGATTCTGGCCAGCACGGCCACCGCTGCTAAGTGCAGTGCCGCCACGCTGTACATGATCGCGCGAGGCCATAAGCAGGTGAGCGCCCAGCTGGCCGTGCGCATCGCCGCTGCGACCGACAACGCGGTCACCGCCAGCGACTTGCGCCCAGACCTTTTCGGCGTAGCCGCGACGACCGTGCTGGGACCGGTGGCACCGGCGGTGCTGGCAGTCCCAATGACCAAGCGCGCGCTGCGCGAGAAGTTGGGGCTGGGCAATGACGGACACCTGGCAAAGGTGCTGAAGCTGTCCGTTGCCCAAGTCGAGGCTTGGCCGGAAGAGCAGGGCGTCCCGGCCCTCCCGCAGGTTGTCCAACTGCTCGGCGTGCAGCCGCAAGCAAAGGCTTCTGCCGCGCCGGAAGACGTGGATACCGATCGAATCGTTTCTGTTGATGCGGCTTGAAGTGCCGCGCGCTGAAGTGCGTGTTTTCACCCATCCCTCCTGAGGCTTTCATACGGACATGTACGCAGACCCTTCGAACATTCGTGATAACCCGATCAAGGTCCGGTTCAACGACTCGGAAAAAGCTGTGATCGAGGCCTTGGCGAACTTCAATGGCCGCCAGCCAGCTGTGTTCGTGCGCGACTTGGTGCTCGCTGGCCTGGCGTCATTGGAACAGCGTAGCTCTGATGCAGACGCCGCCTGAAGGGCCAGAAGAGTCCCGATGGAGGGCCTATGGAAATACTGCTGTCGCGCGACGAGCGAAAACGGCTTGAGCAGTACGCAGCCCACGCGGGGATGACCCTGGAGCAGGCCGCAACGGAGTTGGCACGCGCCGAATTGGGGCGGCGCTACCGACTGTCCCGGAGTAATGGCGATGTCGTCCCTTTTCAGGCCCTCAAGCGGCCCGATGAATCAACGAGGTAGTACACGATGAGCAGCCGTCTCGCGCGCTCGACTGATATCAGCACCAGCCATGAAGCCGCCGCGCAGGTCGTGTCCAGCGGGCTGCAGACCCTCCAGCAGGACCACGCCGTCGGCGCCATCAAGGCGCATCCGGGACTGACGAGCATGGAGCTGGCCAAGGCCACCGGCCACGACCGCTACATGCTCGCCCGCCGCCTCCCTGAACTGCTGGAAGACGGCCGCGCATGGCGTGGTCCGAAGAAGCCGTGCGCGGTCAGCGGCCGCAGCGCTTGCACCTGGTGGCCGGTGGCCCCGGGCGACAACTATCCACTGGCGATCTGAACCATGTCTACGATCATCATGAGCCAGTGCTGGCCGCTGCAGAACCTGAGTGTTACGCAGAAGGCTGTGCTCATCTCCCTGGCCGATCAGGCCAACGACGACGGCGTGTGCTGGCCGGCCGTCGGAACCATCGCCAAGCGCTGCTGCATGTCGGCGCGCGCTGTGCGCGATGCAATGGATCACCTCGAGCTGGTCGGCCTGCTGTCGCGCGAGCGCCGCTTCAACAGCAGCAGCGTCTACGCGGTAACTCCAGCGAAGTTCGATGCGTCCGCTGCCCCTTCGAAGAGCAAGCGAAAGGCCGGAAAAGCGGGGGATGCACCGGGTGCAGGTGATGCGCCCCATGCAGGGGGTGCGCCCGCTGCACCCGGGGCTGCGCCCGGTGCAGGGGGTGAGGCAGGGGGCGCAGGTCTGGAGGTGCGCCCCGTGCCGCCTAACCGTCATATAACCCCCATTGAACCGTCAGAAGAACCGCAAGTTCCGGCGCTGGCCGCGCCGATGTCGAAGGCGGCCCTCGAAGCGCAGATGCAGGAAGCCTGCAAGCAGACGTGGGCTGCCTACCGCACGGCCTACCGCCTGCGGCACGGCGTGGACCCGGTGCGCAACGCCAAGGTGAACACCAACGTGCGGGACTTGGTGAAGCGGCTGGGCCGGGAAGAGGCACCGCAGGTGGCCGGCTGGTTCCTGGGCGTCAACGAGCAGTACGCCGTGAAGCGCATGCACGACCTGGGCGTGTTGCTGGCTGGGGCCGAGGCATACCGGACGCAGTGGGCGACCGGCCGGCAGGTCACGACGACCAGTGCCCAGCACACGGACCAGACCCAATCGAATCTGAGCACCGCCGACGAAGCCAAGGCGCTCTTGCGCAAGGGGAGGGCGACCAATGCTGGCTGATCACGAACAGGACCGGCTCGTCGAGCTGCTGGTGGTAACGGCTGAGGTGATCGGCGACCAGCTGCGTCCCACCACCGCTGCGTACATGGTTCGGGACTTGTCCTGCTACCCGCTGGCGCAGCTGGAGCGCGCGCTGGAAGGCTGCCGCCGCGAGCTGAAGGGCCGCCTGTCCCTCGCCGCAGTGCTGGAACGCATCGACGACGGCCACCCCGCACCGAACGAAGCATGGGCGGTGGCCATCCAGGCAGCGGACGAACGCAACACCGTGGTCTGGACCACGCTCACCCAGCAGGCATGGAACACGGCGTTGCCGCTGGTCCAGGCGGGCGACAAGATCGCTGCACGCCAGGCCTTCTTGGAGACGTACACCCGGCTGGTGAAAGAGGCGCGCGCTGCACGCCTGCCGGCCAGCTATGCCCCGTCGCTGGGGTTCGACCTCACCAGCCGCAATGCGGCGCTCACGGATGCCGTGAGCAAGGGGCTGCTGGCGCACGACCAGGTGAGCGACCACCTGCAGCTGACCGCGGCGACGCCGGCCTTTAATCCGGTGGCTCTGTTGGCTGGGAAGGTCGAGGCCTCCCCGGGCGCCAACGCGAAGATCCGCGCGCGTCTGGAGGAACTGGCACGGGAGCTGGCCGCCTGATGCGCTCGGACAACAACCAGCTGGACATCTTCGTCCACGACCCCCGCCTCAGCGCCGCTCGGGAGGCGCCCTTGTGGCGTGCCGCCGCTGCGCAGGCCCTGATGGACTTTCAGTTCAGCGCAGTGGTGCGGAAGGACCGCCACGACTACTACCTAGCGAAAGCCGTCGAGCTGGAAGAAGTCGCCGCCCAGTCCAAGGCCGCGGCCTGATGTGGTCCAGCGCTCCACCGCCGACGAAGGCCGAGGCCGCGCGGATCGAGCTCGCCAAGACAGGCCCCTGCATGGCCTGTCTGATCCGGTTCTCCGAGGGCCTGATGGCTCAGCGCCACGTCGTCTACGGCTGTGAATACAACCACGCCAAGTCGGGAAACATCCGGCGCGGCCATTTCTTCGGCTACGCGCTGTGCCAGTGGCATCACCAGCGCTACCGGCACGAGCACATGACCCAGCAGCAGATGGTGGACCGGTGGGGACCGCCGCTGCACTGGTCGAAGAAGTTCCACGAGGCATTCGGCTCGGACGACGAGCTGATCGATCAACAGACCTACATCAACGAAATCAGGATGGCTGCGTGAGCGAGAGGAACAAGACATACGCCGATCAGGTTCGTTCGGCGTTCGACGAGGCCCCGGCGGAGGGACTGGGTTACGCCAACCTATACGAGAAGCTGGCCGCCGATGGCATGGACATCGAGCGCGGCAAGGAGCGCATCTGCAGCGTGCTGCGCTACTTGGTCGCCCGGGGCTACCTGATCAGGAGGGGTGAGCGTGAGAACGCCCGGTTTCGCCGGAGTGGCGCGGCGATGGCTAGGCCACGTCTGACTGATTCGCAGCGGACAGAGCGCAAGGCGGCAAAGAACCGTCGTCGCGGGGAGAGGATTCGGGCTGCGCGCGGCGTGGCGGTCGGGGTGCGCGCCGCGATGATCCCCAAGCCGGTCCTGGCAGCTCCCACGGCCAAGCCAGTGGTCGAGACGTTCGAGCAGTGGCGGGCCAGAGGCGGGGAAGTGGAGCGCCTGACTGCAGCCTGGGAACGGACGGGGTAGTGGGGCGGGCGTCGCGATCGGTGCGACGCACTGGGAAGAAGCTGGACGGATGGACCTGACCCGCTACGACGACAAGGCGCTGGCGCTGCTGAGCAGCATCCAGCAAGACATAGCCGCGATGCGATGGACGAGGGCGTGGACCGCCCCAGCCGTACGCCGCGAGGCAGAGCAGGCACTGCGCCGGGCACGCGCGCTGCGCCGTGAAATCAATCGACGAGAGCAAAAGGGGAAAGGCCATGGGGAATGTACGTGAGCTGCTGTCCAGCCGGATGGGGCCAACAACCGTGAAATTCGACACCGGCCGCGGCGGCACGCCGGACCTGACCACGCAGGACATCGCCGCAGCGCTGGGTATGGTGCCTGCCGGCCTCGGTCGTGAGTTGCTGGAGGCGCTGTGGTGGCCAGAGAGTGCTGCGCGTCGCACCGACCATCTGCGAAAGGCTGTCATCGCGCTGGTGGCTCCGGAATACAACCGACACCAGCAGATGCTGAGCTTGGCGCGGACGGAATACGGCATCGCCAAAACCTGCATGGGCTGGGCGGGCAATGCGGTTACGGACATGCAGCGCCGAGAGTTCGCGCGCGCTGAGGCAAAGCTTGAGGCCACGCGCGCGCTCAGCTGGCCCATCAGCACCATGGAGCAGCTTGGCGGCCTGGCGGTGGCTGTGATCGGTGAATTGGCGGCCGCCGGCTGCTGTAAGCAATGCGAGGGTGCGCGGACGCAGGCTGCATCGGAAGGCACAGGCGTCGTGGAGTGCGAAGCATGCGGCGGCAGTGGCCTGGAACAGCTGAGCGGTAGGAAGCGCGCAGCCGCTATCGGGGCCGATTGCTCGGCGTACAGCAGGTTTTGGCAGCCGGTGTACGAATGGATGCTGGTCCAGATGCGAGCGGCAGAGGGCGAGGCGGCGCGGCAGCTCGGACAGGCGCTTTCGCGCGCTGCATAGCGATGACTTGATAGGTCATCGGAAGCGCGGGCATTCTTGTCACTATCCAGACGCAAGCCCCGGCCAAGCCGGGGCTTTTTCTTTGCCCGCCCTCCAGCTATCTGCGTATCCGGCGAATCAGTTGAAATGACTTAAGCAAAAGTGTTTACAAGATAAGCAATAGTGTTTAGAATAGCCTCCAAGGACACACTAACAGGAGGCTGATGAAGACAAGCGAGTTTCGGCGGTGGTTGCAGGCCCTAGGCGTGGTGATGAAGGAAGGATCGAATCACACCAAGCTGTACTACGAAGGGAAGCAAACGGTACTGCCTCGACACGCTGCTGAGATGAAAGAGGGCACACGGAAGGCCATCATCAAGCAGCTAGGAATCAAGGAGCCGCCCCGATAAGGGGCGGCAGCTTGAGACTCGCGAAGTCCATCTGATCACATGCTCTATCCAGCAAAACTAGCGCCGGAAGACGGCGGGTTCGTGGTGACGTTCCGGGATATTCCCGAAGCGATCACGCAGGGCGATTCGAGGGAGGAGGCCATTGCGATGGCAGCCGATGCCCTCGCGACGGCAATGGAGTTCTACTTCGAGGATCGAAGGCCGGTTCCGGCCCCGTCCGAAGTACGACGGGGCGAGGTCGGCATTCCGTTGCCGGCTGGATTCGCCGCGAAGGTTCTTTTGTTGAATGAGATGATCGCCAAGAAGGTGACACCCTCAGAGCTGGCCCGGCGCCTGGGGACATCCCCCCAGGTGGTCAACCGGATTGTGAATCTGGGGCATGCGACGAAGATCGATACCATCGACGAGGCGTTGCGCGCGCTGGGGGCGAGGCTCGACCTCAGCGTTCACCAGGCCGCGTGAGGTAAGGCCGGAGATTCCGGAGAAGTAATCAGCAGGCCCTCCCCGCAACGGGAGGGCCTGCTGCTATGTGGCCGACCGGAAACCACAAGCGGCAGGCAAGAGAAAGCTATCTGTCGGATAGGGCGTGTTCCAGACGCCTGTCCATCCACCAGCCAACGCCCGCATTTACCCCTCGCGCCAAGACGGCAGCGGGGCGGGCACCTATTGACCAAACCGGGAGGGGCGAGATGCCGAACCGGATAAACCACGGGGCAACCATGCGGGACGAAATTATCAGCACCGCGGCGAGTGCTGCGGCGAAGGCCACGCCGCCGGTCGCTGTGGCCGGGGCCGTCGCCGGCGGCGTCAACCTCGACCGTTTGGTCGTGATCCTGACCGTCGTGTACCTGGTCGGCCAGATCACCTATCTGGCATGGCGCTGGGTCCGCGAGTGGCGGCAGGCAGCGAAGGCGGCAAAGGTATGAACAAGCCAACTGGGGTGCCAGTTCGTGTTCTGGTTGGCGGGCTGGTGCTGAGTGCTGCCGGATTCGCCTCTTGGTTGGGCTATGAGGGATTCACCGAGCGCCCAGTCATCCCAACGAAAGGCGACGTGCCGACAATCGGCCACGGATCCACGCGCTACGAGGATGGCACGCCGGTCCGGATGAGCGATGTAGCCATCACCAGGGAGCGCGCCGCAGCGTTGGCCCGCAATCTGCACAGCGAGGAAGAAGCACGATTCAGGGCCTCAATCCCCGGCGTGATGCTGACCCAAGGCGAGTACGACCTGTACGTCGACTTCACCGGGCAGTACGGCATCGGCAACTGGCGGGGCTCTTCCATGCGCCGGGCTCTGCAGGCGGGGCAGTACCGCGCGGCATGCGATGCGCTGTTGCTGTGGAAGAAACAGGCAGGCCGTGATTGCTCCCAGCCTCGCAACTGGGGCCCGCAGGGCTGCAAGGGCGTATGGACCCGACAGCAAGAGCGGCACGCCAAGTGCGTTGCCGAGCTTGGACCATGAGTCGGGGCCACGTCGTGGCTGGGCTGCTGCTCGCGTGGGGCGCGTCCTGCGTCTTCTCGTTCGCGGCGGGCTGGGCTTGGCGCAGCGATCGCGCTGCCCTCAGTGGCGCTACAGCCGACATCGCCGCTGGGCGTGAGGCGCTTGCCGGTGAGCAGGTGGCGCGGTCAGCTGATCGCGATCAAACAACGGGTGTGCAGCAGGCGGGAGACTCCGCCGATGAGCGAGAGGAAAGGATCGATGCTGAGTATCAAGAGCGGATCGCTGCTGCTGTCGCTGGCCGTGATGGCGAGCTTGGCCGGTTGCGCGGCCACTGGGCCAGTTGCGAAACCAACCGCCTGGCCGACGGTGCCGCCGCTGCCGCAGCGACTGCTGAACAAGACCGACTACGCAGGCTCGGTGCGGCAGGAATTGTACGGGCCTGCGAGCTCGCGCAGTCCGAGCGAGACGAAACCGTAGACCGATACCGGGCCGTCGAGACGGCCATCAACGGCGCGAAGCGCCCCTGATCCATGGAGATCACCATGTCCCGAACCATCAAAGTTCTCGGCGTCACCCTGTGGCCGCCTATCTCCCAGCGGCTTGCCCAGCGCCTACGAGCCGTTGAGGCGGACGGTGAGGCCCTGCGCAGCGAGCTCAACGCGGTCAAAGCGCACTGCGAGAATGTGGATTCCGCCGCCGGCTCGCAGATCACCTCGCTCAGCAGCCAGCTGGCCGCGGTCAATGGGGTTCTGATCGAAGTGCAGGGCCGCTTGCCGCCGCTGCCGAAGGCCAAGAAAGCCAAGGCCAAGGCCCAGGTCCGCCGCCGCAGCCCGCGCTGATGTCGGGGAAGGGCAAGGCCATGTTGGCGCTGGGCCGGCTCAAGGTCGGCCAGATGAACAAGACCGAGTCAGCATATGCGGAACGGTTGCGCGCGCTGCAGTTCGCCGGCGAGATCCAGTGGCACCGGTTCGAGGGGCTGAAGGTGCGCCTGGCCGACAACACGTTCTACACCCCGGACTTCGCGGTGATGGCTTCGGACGGCGTCATGGAATGCCACGAGGTGAAAGGCCACTGGCAGGATGACGCGCGCGCCAAGATCAAGATTGCTGCGGCCATGTACCCCTTTCGTTTCATCGCGGTGAAGGTCAAGCCCAAGCGGGACGGTGGCGGCTGGGCAGTGGAGGAGTTCTGATGGACGTTGCACAGATCGAAGCGTTGGCTAACGCCCTGAGCGCTGAGCAGGCTGCGCGCGCTGTAGCCGATGCGGCCTTGGCTGCGCGCATCGACGCCAGCACGGATACCCGCATAGACCGCTTGGTCGGGGTCATCGAGCAGCAGGGAAAGCAGATCGCCGAGCTGGGTATGCACGTCGGACTGCTGGTGCAGGCTGTCGCGCAGCTGCTGGGTGAGGAAGCGGGCGCACCAGTGCAGGAGGAAGGCGCCGCGCCCGAGCGTGTGGACCTGGACGGGAATCCGTACTGATGGCCACCGGCTCAAGCCAGCGCCGCGGACGGACCCGGCAGACCGGCGGCAGTGCCTTTGCGCATCTGTACGGCACCGCCCGCTGGCAGCGAACGCGTAAGGCTCAGCTTGAACGTGAGCCGCTGTGCAGCAAGTGCAAGGCCCGAAAACACGTAACGGTGGCGACGGTCTGCAATCACACCAACGGACATCCACCCGGAGAGACCGAGGAGATGTTCTGGAACGGACCCTTTGATAGCCAGTGCGCCAACTGCCACAGCAGCGACCAGGCGCGCATAGAGCGGGGTGGGGTGCATGTCCGCGGGTGTGACAGCGACGGATGGCCGATCGAAACGTGAGGGCCGGTGCGAAACGCCGACCGATGCACTTCTCCACAGAAACCTGAACGAAACTCCCCATTCAGGTAGGGGGGGGTGAATTTATGGCGTTCGGCGCCTCCTAGACCGACCTCCCCCCTTTCCTTTCGTATCCACAATTCACGGGACGACCCTGCGAGGGGCGCCCGACCCGTCGAAAACGCGCGGATTTACAGAGGTTTTTCATGGCCAGGCCCCGATTGCCCGTCGCAAAAGCCGCGACCGGCGGTGCGGCCGTCAAGAACCCAGGGCGCCACGCCGGCAGGAAGAAGCCGAAAGGAACGCGGGCGCTGGGCGAGCCCTACAAAACAATGACGGCGGCGCAGAAGCGGGCATGGGCGGAGTTCGAGCAGGAGATGCCGTGGCTCAACGCTTCGCATCGTGTCCTGCTCAGGCTGGCGTGCTTCTGGACGGCCAAGATGGACGACCCCGAGGCTGACTTCGGTGTGTCTGCAACCCAAGCGCTCAGCTCGATCCTCTCGAAGCTGGGCGCCACACCGGTGGATGAGTCAAAGGTTTCGCATGGCACAGACGAAGACGACCCCGACGACGAGTTCTTCGGGGGCGCCGGCGCCGGTCGATCGCACTAAGGCCTACGCCTTGGACGTGCTTGCCGGTCGCATTGTGGCCGGGCCGCACGTCCGTAACGCCTGCAGGCGCCACCTTCAGGACCTGATGCAGGGACCCGAGAGGGGGCTGCGCTTTGATCTGGAGGCGGCCGAGTTCGCGTTCGGCTTCTTCGAACGGATCCTGCGGCTTTCCGAGGGCCAATTTGAAGGTCGCAAGTTCGAGCTGCATCCGTCTCAGGCTTTCATCGTCGGATCGCTGTTCGGTTGGAAGGGGCCTGACGGGTTCCGTCGCTTTCGCCGGGCTTACATCGAGCAAGGGAAGGGCAACGGGAAAAGCCCGCTCGCTGGCGGCCTCGGGCTGTTGGGGATGACTGCCGCCGGCGAGGCTGGCGCGCAGATTTACTCTGCCGCTGCCAAGAAGGACCAGGCAGGGATCCTCTTCGCCGACGCCGTGAAGATGGTCAAGCAATCACCCGCTCTGGCCAAGCGCGTCGAGTTCGCCGGCGGCGAGGGGCGTGAGTACAACATGGCCCACCAAGCCAGCCAGAGCTTCTTCCGGCCTGTATCTCGCGACACCGGCAAGACCGGCTCGGGGCCGCGGCCGTTCTTCGTCCTGGTGGACGAGGTCCACGAGCTGCCCGACCGCAAGATCATCGAAATGCTCGAGCGCGGCTTCAAGTTCCGCCGCGAGCCGCTGCTGTTCATGATCACCAACTCCGGTAGCGACCGCACTTCGGTGTGCTGGGAAGAGCACGAACACGCGGTCAAGGTCGCAGCGGGGCACACGGCCGCGGTGAACGACCCGACTTTCGTGGGCGACCCGATTGACGACCGGACCTTCAGCTACGTGTGTGCGCTGGACGACGGCGACGACCCGCTGGAAGACCCGACGTGCTGGGCAAAGGCCAACCCTTTGCTCGGCGTCACCATCACAGAGCAGTACCTCTCGGACCTGGTCAAACAGGCGAAGGCGATTCCGGGTTCCTTGAACGGGATCCTTCGCCTTCATTTCTGCATCTGGACCGACGCGGAGACGGCGTGGATGACCCGATCAACTCTTGAGCCGGCGCTCGCCGACTTCGACCCTGCGCAGCATCACGGATCAAAGGTCTATCTGGGGCTCGACCTCTCGCAAAGCCGCGATATCACGGCCCTTGGGGCGGTGGTGGAAACCGGCAGTGTCGATGTGTCGGTGGTGGTGGACGGACAGACGCAGATGATCAGCAAGCCCACCTACGACGGGTGGGTGGAAGCGTGGACCCCGGGCGACACCGTCGCGGCGCGCGAGCTGCGCGACAAGCTGCCGTACCGGACGTGGATCAATGGCGGGCATCTACACGCACCGCAGGGTCAGACGATCAGCTTCCGCCACGTCGCTCAGACCTTGGCCGAATACGACCGGGATTACCTGGTCGAGCTGATCGCCTACGACCGATATGCGTTCCGCAAGTTCGAAGACGAGGTGATCGAGCTTGGGCTGTCGCTGCCATTCGCTGAGCACCCCCAAGGGGGCACGAAGAAGGGCCGGCCGTTGGAAGTGGCGGTGAAGGCAGCGGAGGACCAAGGACTGCCGCCGCCTGAAGGTATGTGGATGCCGGGATCGCTGCGGCTCTTCGAAGAGGCGCTGCTGGAGGGCCGGCTTCGGCTCAAGGGAAACCCCGTGCTGGTGTCCGCAATCATGTCGGCCGTCATCGAGTCGGACAAGTGGGAGAACCGCTGGCTATCCAAGGCGCGTTCGGTGAACAAGATCGACGCCGCGGTGGCCCTTTGCATGGCCTTCGGCGCTGCGCATGCCACGCCGGCCGAAGCCGGCGGCATTGATGACTACCTCGAGAACGGCTTCTTTGGACTGATCGGATGACAAATTTTCGCTGGTACAACCCGATGAGCTGGCGGTTCTTCGGCTACGACGACCCTGCAACAGGGAATTATGTGGAGGTCGACCTTTCGGTAGGCGGAAAAGGCACCAAAGCCGGTGTTCGCGTGACCCCCAAGACAGCGCTGACGGTAAGCATCGTCTGGGCGTGTCTGAAGGTGCTGAGCGAATCTGCATCCGGCCTGCCTTGGAAGCTCTACGAGGATGTCGGCGGGGTCCGATCCCTGGTCAAGGGCAGCAGCCCGCAGCGGCGTAGGCTTTTGCGGCTGCTGGCCAAGCCGAATCCCAACGTCAAATGGCTGGACCTGATCAAGGCCATCGTGGTGAACATGGGGCTGCGCGGTAATGCCTTTGCCATCATCCAGCGCAGCGACGACGGCGAGTGGATCGGGCTGATTCCGGTCTCGGCGGACAACGTCCGCATCGACACTGACGACGGCTTGCTCTACTGGGCGAACATCGGCGGAAAAGAAGCCCCGGTATCCCCGGCCAACATGCTGCACTTCAAGCTGTTCAGCACCGACGGCATCGTGGGGCTGTCGCCGATCGAGTACCAGGCCGAATCGATCGGGCTCGCGCGTGCGGCGCAGGATTGGTCTGCACGCTTCATGCGAAAAGGTGGCTTCACCGGTGGCTACATCATCTATCCGGGCTTCTTGACCAAGGAACAGCAGGCTCAAATCAAGGCCAAGCTGCCAGACATTCGCCAGGGTGACGTAGACGACCTGGGAAAGATGGCGATCCTGCAGGGCGGGCCGACGATCACGCCGGCCGGCATGACGCAGAAAGACAGCCAGTTCATCGAGTCGCAGCAGTTCCAAGAAGAGGCGCTGGCCGGAATCTGGGGCGTCCCGCTGTACCTCACGAATCGGGCGCGCTCCACGTCCGTGCTTGGGTCCAACCTCGAGCAGCAGACCAGTGGCTTTGTGACCTTCGGTCTGAAGCCATACCTGGACGCCATCGAGAGCGAGCTCAACGACAAGCTCTTTGGCGACAGCAGCATGTTCGTCGAGGCAGTGGTGGAGGGGCTGCTGCGGGCCGACAGCACCGCGCGAGGCAACTACTTCAAGACCGCCTTGGGCGGCTCCGGTGGTTCCGGCTGGATGACCATCAACGAGGTCCGGGTGAAGGAAAACCTGCCCGTGTTGGACGGTGACCAATACAACCAGGTCACCCGATGGACGAGCAACAAGCCCGACTCGATCGGGGACGACAACAGCACGGGAGATCCGGCAAATGCTTAACACCTTCGCCTGCCCCTTCGAGGTCAAGTCCGCTGACGATTCGGGCAACTTCGAGGGATACGCCTCGGTATTCGACAACATCGACCTGGGCGGCGACGTAATCGTTCCCGGGGCCTTCACCACAGTGAAGACCACGCGCACCGGTCGGTTACGACTGGCGCTGTACCACAACCTGACGCGGCTGATCGGCGACGCCGCGTTCAAGCAGGACGGCAACGGGCTGCTGCTCAAGGGCAAGGTCAACCTCAACGTCAGCTACGCCAAGGACGCCTACGAGCTGATGAAGGCCGGCACGCTCGATGAGATGTCGGTTGGCTACAACCCCATCGAGGACGCGATGGAGACCCGGGATGGGCGCCGCGTCCGCGTCATCAAGCGCGCCGAACTGTGGGAGGCGTCGATCGTCCCCTTCGGCATGAATCCGGAGGCGCAGGTTCTCAGTGTGAAGTCGGACCTGCGCGCTTTCGAATGTGCCCTGCGCGAACGCATGGGCCTGTCTCAAAAAGAGGCGGCTGCCGTCGCCTCGCTCGGCTTTCCTGCCATCCACCGAGACGGTGGCATGGCGGACACGGAGACCGTGAAAGAGCTGAAGCACCTCGGCACATCTATTCAATCCATTTTTGAGGGAATGCACGCATGAGCGACAACATCACCGATATCCGCGAAGGCCTGGAAAAGCAGCTGAAGGAAGGCTTCGCGGGCCTGCAGAAGAAGTACGACAGCGCCTCCGCCGAGATCGAAAAGGGCAACCAGGTCACCACCAGCCTGAAGAGCCAGATCCAGTCCGCCACCGACGAGATCCAGAAGGTGGTGGACAAGGTGCTCAAGCTGGAAGAGAAGGGCGTTGCGCTGGGCAACCAGCCGGGCCAGAAGAAGGGCTTCATCGACTTCATCAAGGACAACGGCGAGTACAAGTCGCTGCTGAGCCGCGAGAAGGGCTCGGCCGAGATCGAAGTCAAGAAGGAAGAGCTGGCCGCGATGGAGACCAAGGCCGTCACCAGCGCCGGCATCGTCGTGCCCAACTTCGACCCGACCATTCAGCCGGGTATGCGCCAGGAACTGCGTATCCGCGACCTGATCCCGTCGATCTCTGTCACCGGCCAGAGCTACACCTACTTCCGCGAGCTGCTGCACACCCGCGGTGCGGGTCCGGTGGCCGAGGGCGGTGCCAAGCCGCAGAGCAACGTCACGTTCGAGCAGAAGACCGACTTGGTCAAGAAGCTGGCCGTCTGGATTCCGGTGACCGACGAAACCCTGGACGACGTGCCGCAGATGTACGGCTACCTGCAGCAGCTGCTGCGCTACGACCTCAAGCTGGAAGAGGAAGCGCAGATCCTGAAGGGTGACGGCCTGGGCAACAACCTGCCGGGCCTGATGACGGACGCCTTCGTCTTCGATGATGACCTGTCCAAGGCCAGCGATACCGCCATCGACACCGTGCGGCGCGCCATCTACCAGGTTCGCAAGCAGTCCAAGCTGTCGGCCGACGCGACGGTGATGACCGAGCTGGACTGGATGAACATCGAGCTGGAGAAGGACAGCCAGAACCGCTATCTGTTTGCCAACCTGCAGGGCTTCGTTACCCCGATCCTGTGGGGCCGGCCGGTGGTTGCCTCGGACAGCATGGACGAAGGTGACGGCACCACCACCGGTGGCGAGTTCCTGGTGGCCAACTTCCAGCGCGGCGCGACGATCTATGACCGCATGAACTTCCTATTCAAGGTCGGCATGATCAACGACGACTTCGTGAAGAACCAGCGCGTGTTGCTGGTCGAAGAGCGCCTGGGCCTGGCCAAGCGTCGCCGCGAGGCGTTCGTCAAGGGCCGCTTCAAGCCCGCCGCCTGATCCAACTGCCTTCCCGTGGTGGCGGCCGCTGATGCGGTCGCACCACCTTCCGGAGACCATACAGATGAAAATCAAAGTCCTTTGGGGCTTCTGCGGCGACGTGGAGAAGCTGGGCCCCGACACGAACGGCGACTCGCGTTCGCCCACGCGCGCCGGCCAGGTATTCGAGAACGTCCAAGACGAATACGCATACACCCTCATCGGGAAGGGCCTGGTGCAGCAGTTCGATGGGGCGGCGCCTGCCGCCACGAAACCCGCCGCTGCACCTTCCCCGAGCCAGCCCGGCCCCGTCGTGACGCTCCAGCCAGCGCCTGCCGATATCAAGGTGGTCGGACCGTCGACCGGCAGTGCCGAGGAAAGTGGAGCCGATGCTCCCCCTGTCTCTGGCGAGGCGGCGCCCATCGACGCAGCACCGACCGCGCCGGCCGCAGCGGGCGAGGTGGGTTCCGACGCCGAGAAAGCCGCGCTGGTCGCCGAGCTGGAAGCCGCCGGTGTCGTCTTCGATCGCCGCTGGGGTGTCGCCAAGCTGGCCGAAGCCCTGAAGAGCGCTCAGGGCGCGAAGGTGGAGTAATGGCCGCCGCCCTCGATCTTGCTTTGGTGCGGGAGCAGTGCCGCATCGTCGATGAGGTCAGCGACCTTCTGTTGCAGTCCTATGTCGATGCGGCGCTCGCCCACGTGCAGATGCACTGTGATCGCACCTTGGTTGAGGGTGAGCCGTCCAGCGAGGATGAGATGGCACTGACGGCTGACGTTCGCCAGGCAGTGCTGCTGTTGGTCGGCAGCTGGGCCGAGAACCGCAGTGCCTTGGGCGAGGTGAGCTCGGAGATTGCCTTGGGCGTGTCCAGGCTTCTTTGGTATAGGAAACGGTTCTGATGGCTACTCCAGCGGGACAGCGCCGCCACCTCATCCGCTTCGAGCGGCCCGTCGAGATCCGTGATCCGCTCGGCGGGCCATCCAAAAAGGGATGGCAGTTCGTCGCGGAGGCGTGGGCAAAGAAGACGAACCAGCTCAGTGCGACTGCCGAGGCGGTTGCAGCGGGGGCCGAGCGATACCGCGAGCAAGTCCGCTGGGACATGCTTCCGCGCCAGGTTGATCCGACCTGGCGCATTGTTGCGAGAGGCAAGGCGTACGCCATCAAGAGCATCGGCACCAGCAACGATGGGAGCGAGACGGCGGTGATCTCCGTAGCGGGGTTGAGCGATGGCTGAGCAGGTGTCCATTCAAGGTCTGGACGGCCTCCTGCGCTCGCTGCGAGAGGCTCCCAAGGCCGTGCAGGGAAGGGCGGTCCAGACTGGTATGCGCAAGGGCGGCAATGTGATCCGGGACGACGCGAGGCGTAGGGCGCCGAAGGCATCCGGATTCATGGCAAGCCAAATCGTTACGCGCCGAGCCAACGCTCGCGACAGGACGCGCGCCGGCGTCGGGAAAGCCGGCGAGTACTTCACCGTGGGGGTCAAGTCGGGCCGCCGTCGGAAGTACGCCAACACCAAGCGCAATCAGCGACGCGGTCGAGCTGGAAAGTCGTATGTCGATCGTGGCTGGGCCTACTACTGGCGGTTCCTCGAGTTCGGCACCAAGAAGCTGAGGGCCAATCCGTTCCTGACGCCGGCAGGCGAAGCGAAGGGGCCGGAGGCGGCGCAGGTGATCATCGATGAGACCTGGAGCGCGCTCAACAGTCAGATGAGAAAGGAGGGTTGGAGATGATGGTCCCCTTGATCCAATCCCTGTTGCAGGGCGACGCGGGTGTCCGGCAAGTGCTGGGCGACCCGATCAGGGTCTGGCCGGGCACTGCACCGCAGGACACCGCACTCCCATACGCGACGTGGGAGGTCGTCGGCGGGTCGCCTACGGCGATGCTGTCCGAGCCACCGCCTGCAGATGGGTGGAGGGTTCGCTTGACCGTATGGGGCGACAGCCTGACCCAAGCCAACGGCGCCGCGGTGGCCATCCGTGATGTGGTCGAGCGCGTGGGCAGCATCGAGTCGTACAACCCGACGCCCGACAGCGACGGCACGGATGCGATGGGAATTTCATTCGACGCACGGCTCCTGCAGCTGCGCTGATCCACACAACGGCAACTCACCGGCCCCGCAAGGGGCTTTTTTTATGCCCGGCGACGGGCGCAACACAAGGAAATCCCTATGGGACAGGTAATCAAGTCGAAGCACTCGCAGCTGTTCGTCGCCATCGGCGCGGCCGAAGTCATCAAGGTGACCCGCCTGCGTTCTGTTGGTTTCCCCGATGGCCAGGCGTCGGAGATCGATATCTCCGACTACGACGACGACTGGGATCAGTTCGTCGCTGGCCGAAAGCAGACCGGCAGCACCAGCATCGAAATCATCTACGACAGCGTCGACCACGAGAAGCTGGAAGACCTGCACAAGACGGGCGCCGTCGTGAACTGGCTGGTGACCGCACCGCTGTCCGAGACGGAGGGTGTCGCGAAGCCGGCGGCGGTTGACGGGACGATCACCCCGCCGACCACGGTGCTGTCCAAGCAGTTCGACGGGTTCGTGCAGAACTTCGCGGTGAGCAGCCAGGACAACGACGTCTGGAAGGCAACGGTCACCATCCGCGGCTCCGGCGCGGTGACCACTCACCGGCCTGCTGGCGGCCCGTAACGGGCGGCAACGGCTGCACCACTCTCGGCCCGCTTCGGCGGGCCATCTCTTTGACGGGGCGGGCGGATCCTCCGCGTGTTAGCCGTGCGCGGCCCGCGCGCCCTGTCGCCATTCAAGGAAACGGCCAATGAGCAAGACCAACGAAACCCTCCCGCTTGAAACCGTCGCTCCCTCGCAGACGGTGCTGCAGGCGTTCACCAGCCTGGGCATGTTCGCGTCCAAGGACGTGCACGCCGATACGATCACGCTGCCCAACGGCGACAAGGCCCAGTTCTACGTCCGCGAACTGCCGGACGCCGAATTCCGCAAGCTCTGGCAGGACGCAGACCGCGCCAAGCTGATCGCCGCCACCATCTGCGACGAAGACGGCAAGCCGGTGATGACGACCGTTCAGGCGGCACAGCTGAAGCCGCTGGTAGCCGCCGAGCTGCAGCGCGTCGCCATGAAGCACTCCGGGTTCGGGGAAGAGGCTGCCAAAGCCCAGGCTGACGCGGGAAACGACTAAGGCAGCGGGGCGAGGACTGGTTCTGGAAAGTCCTCGCCTGGCACCTGCACCGCACGGTGTCCGAACTGCAGGCGACCATCTCGCGCCGTGAGTTCCTTGAATGGTGGGAGTTCCACAAGCGGAACCCCATCGATCCGGTGAGCCTGCACCAAAAGCCCGCTGCCTTCCTCGCGTACATCACCGCCTCCCACAGCCAGGGCGGCACCAAGCGCTCGTTTCAGCACTACCAAGACGCCCTCGTGCCCCGTTCCGATGATGACGAGGCGCAAGACTGGTTCGATGGACTGGGATAACCATGACCGACACTTTCGGGCGCTTCGCCGCCAACCCCATCGGGCCCCTGCTCGCGGCGCGGGATGGCGGGCTCACGCTCGCCACTACGGGCGCGACCGCCCCGACCAGCCATGCACGCTCCGACTTCAGCCGGGACGCCGGCACCGTGGGCGTGGAGTTTGCCGTGTGGGGCGACGACGCCGTGACGGCCCTTGTCGGCTTCGCCACCGGGCCCGCAGCGCTGAACAAGGCGCTCGGGACAGACCTAGCCAGCATTGGCTGGGATCTCGCTGCGGGTCGCTTGCTTCAGGCCGGAGGCGCGATCGCAACGGGCCTGCCAGTAGTAGTCCACGGCGACATTGTTGGCTTGCAGGTGGTGTTCTCCACTCCGCGCCAACTGCGGCTCTACCTCAACGGTCTGCAGATCCACCTACGGGAGCTACAGCTGTCTGGCCCGCTGTTCTTCGCCGCGTCGCTGGGCGCATCGAAGGCCGGCGGACTGTACCTGGCGGTAAACGCCGGGCAGTGGGGGCCGCGCAGCGAAGCGGCCGCATCCGGCTGGAGGTTGCCCACACCCGCGTTCGGTCTCACCGCCTCAACGCACTTGGCCGACGTGGACTGGCTGTCTGCGCCGGGCGACAGTCCTGCAAACGCTCGTTACGAGGGGTTGGTGTCAGAGGGCGTCAGCCTGATACAGGAGCTGGCGTTCTGGCCGTGGGGCGGTGACCCGGTGTCGCAGGCCGCAGCCGCGGAGTGCGTTGTAACGGACGCAGACGGCTTGCTGGATGCTCTGGCAGGCACCGGCGCGTCCGGGAGGTCGGTGCAGATCCTGCTGGCGGCCGAGAGTGGGATGCGCGCCGATGCCGTCCCGGCATTCCGGTGCGCGATCGAGCAGGTCGAAATCAACGACGACGGCACCAAGACTCTGCACCTGCGCGACGCGCACGATTACCTGGACGAGACGATCAACCGGGGCGTGTTCCTTCCGAATGTCCCATCCCTCGCGTGGAAGCCCCAGCCGGTTGTGATCGGCGCGGTGGCCAGCATTCCAGCGATGGGAGGCAACTCGGACGCCACGTCGATGTTCGTTGCCGATAGCCGGGTCTACATGGACGCGGTGATGGACCGCGGCGATCTGATGGAGGCCGGCACCTACAGCGCGGCGCCGGATGGGCAGCAGCTGCTGTTGAAGTCGCCCCCGGTGATGCCGGTGGTTGTGGATGCGTCGAGCGTCGGGGCCGCCATGATGCCGGCGCGACTGGAACAGGCGGTCGGCGACGTAATGGCCCGGCTGGGGCAGGAAGCCTGGTCAGCCGGCGACTGCGCGCTGATCGACCAGGCCACGGGCTACATGGGTATCGGCTACTACGCTGGCGCTGCCATCACCGGCCGCGCGGTACTGAACGCAATTCTGCCCAGCTACGGAGCCGGGTCCTACCAAGACGCTTCCGGCGTGTTGCGCTTCGTCCGCGTGACTGCGCCTGAGACCCATACCGGAGAGTTCGCCTTCGATCTTTCCGAGGCTGACCTCGCTGTCGATTTGATCATGGTCCCGGATGAGGCGCCGAATCTGACTCGCCGCATGGCCTACCGCCCCAATGGACAGGCGCTGGGAGCCTCGGACATGGTGACCGATGTAGTAGACGTCCCGCAGGCGCGGCGGGATGAGTTGAGCGGCCTCTATCGGGGGCAGGTATACGGGGCTGGCCCGCTGCATGCTCACTACCAGCGGGCGGAGGCAGCCGATCCGGTGATCTCCCTGTTCTGGCATGCCGCCGATGCGCAGGTGGAGATTGATCGGATCCTCAGCCTCTACCGGGTTGAGCGCTACTTCTACCAACTCGCGGTGCGTGGCGATCAGGACTTGGCGCCGTTGCCTGGGCAAATTGGTCGGCTGACCTATAGCCGGTATGGGCTCGAAGACGGCAAGCCTGTCCTGGTGCGCCGGGTTGAGCGCAACCCTGCCACGGGGGACGTGGTTCTGACGGTGTGGGGATGATGACGTGTTGATTGGATATGGTATGCCGGCAGTCACGACAGTCACCCTGACCGGGGGCATTTGGCTCAGCGCCGACCAGGGCGCGGCCCTCTTCGACGGCAAGCCGGGCCGTGCATCGCGAATCCGACGCACCGGTTCGCTGGCGATCACGATCAATCTGGCCGAGGCGGTGGTCCCGGGGATCATTGCGATTCTTGGCTTGAACCTGCCCGCAGACGTTCAGGTCAGCGCCGCGGGAGCAACCGGGAAGACAGTGCGATTGCCGGACGGAAGCGTGTGCGCCTGGCTGTTCCCGCCGTCGGCCACGCTGGTGTCGACCGTCTCGGTGGAGGTGGCCACCACCGCGACCAACGTGGACGTGGGCGAGATCGCGATCTTCCGGGCGGTGGATGTGGGAATCAGCGACGGCTGGTCCGTGGCGACGATCGACACCAGTGTCCACACCCGCACGAAGGGCGGCCAGATAAACACAGTTGCGGGGGTGCTGTACCGCAGGCTGGTCTGTACCTTGTCTGGCCGGGCCACCACCGTTGTGCGCGGCGGCGGCCTGGGCGGGATGGACTGGGAGACGATCGGGGCCGCGCTCGCGGGGCGCCGCCGCTCCTGTGTCGTCCCTCAGTACCGCGACATGGGCACGAAGGCGTTCGACCCGCTGCTCGCCGCTCGGTCAGCGCTCTATGGCTACCCGACGCAGCTCCCCAGCGCCGAGAACATCAGCCGGCAGTACTTCTCTGGATACCTGGAATTTGAGGAAATCTCGGCGTAGCTGGCATGATCCCAGCAAAATATCGGGAGGTCCTATGAAATATGCACTCCGTTTCCCACCCCTGCTAGTGCTGGCGTTGATGGTTGCCTGTTCCGCGCGGGATGACGGTTCCAAGCAAGCGCTGCTGAACTGTATGAGCGCGATTCAGTCCGCAACCGGGGACGCAGGCGGCACCAAGGTCCCGTATGCGAAGGATATGGGTTCTGGGAACGAGCACTACTTCGCTTGGCCCGCAGGGTCGGGACTGACTCTGCCGGAACGATATGGCAGTTCTCAGCCGGCGTCAGCGTCCTGCATTACCGACGCAGCCGGTGTCGTGACTGGCGTGACCATCAACGGGTCGGAGATCCCGATCCGCTAGAAAGAACCCTCCATAAGTCTCTAAGCCCGCCTAGTGCGGGATTTTTTTTTGGAATCGCAATGAGCCTCTACACCCTTACCGTAGACCTGCTGCTGAAGTCGGGCTCCTTCGAGCGCGACAGCGGAAAGGCTGCTCGCGTAGTCCAGCGCGACATGGCGGCCATCCAATCGTCTATGTCGGAAGCGTCGCGGCGCGGGGCCGACGAGGTCGCGGCCGGCTTCCGCCGCGTTGCCTTCGAAGCTGTGGGCCTCACCTCTGCGCTGGTGGCCGTGAAAGCCGCAGTCGGCAAGGCGGACGAGTGGACGAACCTCAACAATCGGCTGCGCTTGGTGACTCAGGGGCAGGCTCAGTTTGCAGCCGCGCAGGCAGATGTGATCCGCATCGCCGGTGCTGCGCGACAGCCGCTCGGCGCCACCGCAGAGCTGTATCAACGCATCGCAATGAACCAAGAGGCTCTGAACCTCTCTGGCAGGGACTTGGCGCGCGTCGTCGAAACTATCAGCAAGACGATGGTTATCAGCGGCACGTCGGCTGCGGGGGCGGACGCAGCACTCGTTCAGCTGGGCCAGGCATTTGCATCCGGCACGCTGCGCGGTGAGGAGCTGAACTCAGTGCTCGAGCAAGCGCCCGCACTGGCCCAGGCCATTGCGAAAGGCTTGAATGTACCGATCGGCAAGCTGCGAGAGTTGGGTGCCGCGGGCAAGTTGTCTTCCCAACAGGTGATCAACGCACTGCAGAGCCAAGCCGGCGCTGTGGACGCGGCGTTCGGCAAGATGGACGCCACCGTTGGACAGTCGATGACGCTGTTCAACAACAACCTGCAGGTAATGATCGGAAGGGCGGATGAGGCAACTGGCGCCTCAAGGGCGCTCGCGGCTGGTATTGGGGCGCTCGGCAACAACTTGGAGATGGTGGCAGTGGCTGGCGCGGCCGTGGCTTCTGGTCCGCTGCTCAAGGCCCTTCTCGCGCGGGTGGCGGCTGCAAACGCTGGGATGGTTGCCGATCGGGCCGCCGCGGGGCAGAGCTTGGCGGCGGCCCAGCAACTTGAGCTGCGCACCCGCGCTGCCATGCTGGATGCCCAGGCAGAGGTACGCCGTACAGCTGCGATCGGCGGCAGCGTATCGGTAAGCTCCAAGGCTGCGGCCGCGACTCTTGAACACCGGCAAGCAATCCTGCTGCTGGCACAGGCACAGACTCAGGCGACGGCCGCCAACGCCAGCTGGCTGGCACGAGCCGGATCCTCGACGCTCGCCATGCTGGGCGGCCCCGCTGGCATCGTCACCATGCTGGCAACTGCGGCGGCAGGTTGGCTGATCTTCCGAGACAACACCCACACCGCATCAGCTGCACTGATCGACTTCGGCGGCGCCGCCGATGTCGCGATTGAGAAATTCCGGGAGTTGAACCGGCAGCAGCAGGCTGGCGAGATCCTGCGGCTGCAGAAGGAAATCGGTGATGGTTACAAGGAGATCACTGGAACCATCCGGGACATGGCGCTGGAGTCTCAGAGGGGCATCACGAACTCATACTCGGACGTATACGCGGCTTCAATTCGCGGTCTGGCCGACGACCTCAAGGCCGGCAAGCTCAGCGCCGACGAGTTCAGCGCACGGCTCGAACAGGCGAACGCCAAAGTGCTCGAGGGTGCAACCGGCGCGGATCGATTCCGCGGCCGCATGGTGGAACAGACCGCAAGCGTGGCGACGCTCGCACGTGAAACCGAGCGTCAGGCCGGTGTTCTTGAATCATTGAACGTCGCCACCACCCAGGCGAAGGGCGCGACCGACGCTCTGTCGGGCTCGTTCAACGTCCTGGGCGATTCAGCTGGCGCTGCCGGAAAGCGCATCGCTTCGGCAATGCAGTCGCTTCCTGGCCAGCTTGCTCGTGTCGGGAAGAGCGCTGCCGATGTGGCAAAGCTGGATGTGGCCGATTGGTTCAAGGAGGCCCAGGCAGGCGGAGTCGATTTCTCCAAGCGCGACGATCCGAAGGTCAAGCAGTACATCGAGCAGGGCGCCCAGTACATCCGGCTCCAGACCGATCTTGCTGCCGCACAGAAGACCTTCACCGAATCGCGCAAGGCGGCGTCCGCGGCAGAGCGTGCCGGCGCGAAGGACCGCAAAGCCGACGCGGAGGCAATCAAGCGTTACAACGAGCAAGCGGCGATGGCCGCCGCGACCATGGCGGGGCCGCTGGCCGAGGCCACGGAGCGCCAGAAGCAGCTCGAGGACAAGCTCAAGGAATCGCTCAAGGAGGGACGCATCGAGCGGGCGGCGTACAACGCCTTGGTGCTGGAGTCGCAGAAGGCACTTGAGCAGTCCACCGCGGAAATCAACAAGGCGCTGTCCAGCCCGGAATCGATGCTGGCCACCATGGACGCCGAGGTGGCCATGCTCGGCAAGGTCGGGCGCGCGCGCGAGCTGTCGCGCCGCCAGATGATGAACGAGCGTGACATGCGGCAGGAGCTGCAGAAGGCCGTGGAAGCGGCAGGGAACAAAGAGGAGCTTGCCCGTAGGAAGGGTGTGGCGTCCTACGAGGCATACGAGCAATCCATGCTCGCCGCGGCCCGGGCATCGGCCGATCTATCGCTGCGGGTGGAAGAGGCTGCTGCCAATGTCGAGGCATGGGCCAACGTACTGATCTATGGCGTTGGCGATGCTGCCGATGCTATGGCTGACTTCGTGGCAGGGGGAATGCGCGACTTCGACAACCTGTGGGATGACCTCAAGGACGCGGCCAAGCGCGGGCTGCGCGACCTGGCCCGGGAGTTCCTGCAGCAGAAGCTGGTTATCCCCATCCAGACGCAGATTCTGAACGGGATGAGTGGGCAGGGTGGCGGGCTGAACCTGCAGAGCATCATGGGCCTGTTCGGCGGCAACGGCTCGGCTGCGGGCGGTCAGAACATGGGCACGGTAGCCGGCCTGCTGTCCAAGGGGCAGGGCCTGTTCGGATTCGGCAGCTCGGCAGGATCGGCGGCAGGATCCCTGACCGGCTTCGGGGACGTGACCAGCATGGCCGGGATGACCGGCTCCAGTTTCTCGGGGCTGATCGGTGGGGGCAGTGCCGGGGCCGGCGCCGGAGCGGGTGCGGCAAGCTCTGCCGCGGCGGCGGTGCCCATCATCGGCTGGATCGTTGCCGGCATGATGAAGAACGCCGAGCTGTTCGACCAAGGCTGGGATATTGCCAACGGGGAGAGTTGGGCCGGCAAGATCGCCACTGCTGGTGCGGTGGGCCTGGCAGACAAGGGATTCCGTGGCCTGGGCTTCAACGACAAGACCGCATCGATCCTGTCGGGGTCCAGCATCCACGCCAAGCTGTTTGGGCGCAGCGCCCCCAAGGTAACCGGGCAGGGCCTCACCGGCAGCTACGGCTTCGGTGGCTTCGACGGCCAGTCCTACGCGGATATCAAGGCCAAGGGGGGCATGTTCCGCAGCGACAAGAAGTGGACCCAGTACGGCGACCTTGACCCAGGCATCGATCGCACCTTCGACATGGCGGCGCGGCAGGTGCGTGGCGCCACCACGGATCTGGCGAAACAGCTCGGGATCGACCTGTCGGGGCAGCTCGCCGGCGTGAAGGTGTCGCTGGGCAAGCTGCAGCTGTCGGCCGATTCGGCCGAAGCGAAGTCGCAGTTGGAAGCCTACCTGGCCGACATGACGGATCGCCTCTTCACCGAGGCAGTGAAGGCGGCGGGGTTCGGCGGGCAGCTGGATGGCTACTTCGAAGCGTCGGACGTGTTCTCGGCCCTCAGTGCTTCTATCGCACTGGCTGTTGGCAACGCCGACGAGCTGGGGCGCGCGCTGAACGGCATGGAGGTGGAGAAGGTCAACAAGGCCGTCGACTACTTCCAGGACTTGGCCAGCGTCGCCGGCACGGACTTGGCCACGCAGGTGGAGAAGGTGACGGGCCTCCTGGGAAACTACGCCAGCCTCATGGCCGACGTGAGTACGCAGCTGATGACGGCGAACCTGACGCAGTACCAGTCGCAGGCGTTGTCGATCGAGCGCACGTATCGCCAGCAGGTCAAGGCGGCCAACGACTACGCCAAGGCGCTCGGGTTGTCCGGCGCCCGCGCGGAGGACCTTGCCAAGATCGAGGCGCTGCGTGCGACGAACATGGGCAAGCTGCAGGCCCAGATCGACGCCGACAAGAAGGCAATGCGGTACGGGTTGGATACCAGCGACCTTTCGACGCTGACCGATCAGGAGAAGCTGCAGAAGACGATGCAGGAGCTGGAGCGTGCGGTGGCCGGTGGCGACACCAGCGCCGCGCAGGCGGCCGCACAGGCGGCTCTGGGCTTTGGTCGGAACCTCTACGCCAGCGGCCAGGACTACAACGGCCTTTACGACCAGGTGACCGGCCTGATCGACGGGATGAAGGTCGGGAACCTCGACCTGCAGGACGGAACCAGCATGGGGGCGCTGGCCGACGCCATCGAGGCGCTGCCGGACAACTTCAGCCGGGCTGTGTTCGACCTGGTCGTGAACAACGACGCCCAAACGCAAACCACAGCCGCCGTGCAGCAGAGCAACGCCCTGCTCGCCGAGCAGAACCAGCTGCTCCGCCAACTCGTGTCCACCACCACCCAAGGCGTACGCAACGCCAGCAGCGCCGAGCTGCGCAGTTCGCTCAACTACACGAGGTAATCAGCAATGCAAGCAAGGAAACTCACGCTGGTGGAGATCGGCGTGGGCGCGCTGCCGTCCGCGTCTCCGGTGGCGCCGCGCTTCTCCACGTGGTTCCCGGTGCCTTTCAAGGCGCCGGATGTGCCGCCGGCCAACGGCGTCACCCCCACCCCGGTCGCCGACGGCGTTGTCCTTGAGTGGGATGCCGTCGACCTGGAAGGTGTGATCTACGTCATCTCACGCAGCGAGACCAAGGACGGGCCGTGGACGGAGATCCACCGCACCACCGAGACCCGCTACGTCTACAACGACGGCAGTGGCAGCACTTGGTGGTTCCAGATCACCCCGACCGTGCGCGGAAAGACCGGCACGGGAACCGTGGTGGGCGTCACCCCGCCGACCACGTCGACCGATCTGGCGGAGCAGCAGGCGAAGCTGGCAGCCGAGGTCAGTGCCCGAATTCAGGCCATCGCCGATGAGGCGGCCGCGCGCGCCGCGGGGCTGGCGCAGGCCGCACAGGACCTGGTGGCCGAGGCGCTGCTGCGGCAGCAGGGGGTGGGCGAGGCCATGCAGGCGATCGGTGCAGAAGCCCAGGCACGCATCGACGCCATCCTCAACGAGAAGATGGCCCGTGAGGCAGCTATCACCCGAGAGGAGCAGCTGCGGCAGAGCGCCGACGAGTCGTTGGCGCGCGCTGTGTCGGAAGTTGCGGCCGGCAGCGGTACGCAGTTCGACAGCATCAAGCTCTGGCCTTTCAACCAGACCACTGAGGGGTGGACCGGCAATGGCGCCCCCACGCTGGTGGATGGCTGGTTGCGCCCTGCAAACCACGCCACCGCGCCGTGGGTACAGTCGCCGGTGGCGCTGGCCATCGACGGCAGCGCTTACCGTTTCGTCAAGCTGCGCGTAAGGCGCGTGGGAGCCCCAACGTGGGGCGGTTTCCTGCAGTGGATCACCGCGACGGACCAGGCATGGAACACGCAGAAGCGTGCATCCATCCCGGAGCCGGCGTGGGACGTGAACGGCATGGCCACGGTAGACGTTCAGGACGTTGCCTGGTGGCCGGCCAAGGTGGATGCGATCCGCCTGCAGCTGGGCGCTGCGCAGACGGTGGCCAACTACTATCTGATCGACTACATCGCCGTGGGCCGCCCCCAGCCGGGGGCGTCGGTGGCGCTGGTGCAGGAGGAGACACAGGCGCGCATCACTGCGGATGCCGCCGAGGCCAGTCAGCGAACCGCACTTGCGGTGCAGATGCGAGGGAACTACACGGGCACGGATCCGGCCCAGCTGACCTCCGGGATCGCCTACGAGGAACTGCGCGCCCGGGTGGCAGCGGACTCGGCCCAGGTGCAGCGCATCAGCACGATGGAAGCGCGCATGCCGGCCGGGTCGGGCTCGCTGGCCACCACAGCGTCGGTCACGGCTCTCCAAGAATCCACCGCAACCACCACCAACGCGCTGGCGCAGTCGATTACCAGCATCAACGCGTCGCTCCAGAACATCGGCGGCGACAACCTGCTGACAGACAGCGGGTTTGAGGCCAGCACCGGCACCACCACCTTGCTGCCGAACTGGCAGACCAATACATCGCAGTCCTTCACTGTTGGGTACGGTGCAAGCCCACTTGCAGGATCGTCGCGCTTCCTCAGCCTTTCGGGTTCGCTCTCCACAGTGAGCGCGTACTTTGGCGTTGAGCCGGTGAACGCGAACCGCCCCAAGGTGACGGCCGGCGAAAAGTACGTGCAATCGGTGTGGGCACGGGGTACGCCGGGCGCCAAGCTGCGTTTCATCACGCAGTACGTCAATTCGCAGTCCGGCCAGGCGGTAACAACTCTTCAGCAGGACTTCGTTCTGACTGACACGTTCCAACGCTTTGTAGGTTCACCGACTGAAGCCCCTGCCACGGGCACCTACGCCCGGGTCATCTATCGCCTCTTGGCTGTGGCTGGCGGCTTGGGCGCGGTGCAGATGGACCTGGACAACGCGCAGTTCCAGCAGGGCGAAGTGGCAACGCAGTGGTCCGGGAGTACCAACGAGCTACAAAGCGCGATCAACGCCACTGCCTCCGCGGTATCGGGGCTGACATCGACGGTCAGCCAGCTTGGATCGACCGTGGACTCGCAGTCGGCACAGATCATCGCTCTGCGCAGCGAAGTCACCGACGTAGCCAGCAACACCAGCGCAAATACAACCGCGTTGCAGCAGCTCTCCACACGAACCACGGCAGTGGAAGGCAGGGTGGACAGCGCAGCCACCAACGTGACCCGGCTGCAGAGCCAGATGGGCACAGTCCTCAGCGGGGACGACAGCCTGTTCCCGTATGGCACGTTCGAGTTCGGTATCGACGGGCAGGTGTACGCCACCGCCGCCGGCGGTAACGTGTTCACCTATAAGGCGAACGCGGCGCGCACCGGGCGCCTGGGCATGAACATCGAGACCGCTGCCGCCAACGGCAGCAATGCCGATGCCTACTTTGGCGAGTTCACGGCGGTGGGTGCGGAACGTCGGTTCTACGTTGAATATTGGGCTCGTATGCGTGACGACAGCGCTACCCCTGCCACCGGGCAGATCACGGTGGGGTGGATGTCGCAGGCGGCGAACAGTTCCACGGGGAGTCGCAACTGGCCGGGCCTCGGGCGCTCCTTCGCATCGCTGGCGCAGAACAAAGGCCAGTGGGTCAAGAATTCGGGTTATCTGACCACCCGGGCCGACGCCGAGAAATGGCAGCTGTGGGTCTCCATCCCGAACAACGGCCGCACGGCAGGCGTGAAGGTGGATCTGGATGACATCCGCATCGTTGACGTGACCGAAGCGTTCAATGCGCAGCAGGCGGCAGACGGTGCCGCGACTGCGTTGCAGGGCCTGACGACCCGTGTAACTCAGGCAGAGGGCAAGATCGACGCCCAGGCCACACAGGTGACCGAGCTGAATTCCACTGTCCTGTCCACGGTGAATCGTGGCGAGAGCTTGGTGGAGAACCCGACGTTCGACTATGGGATTCAGCTGTGGCTCCCCGGTGGCTTGGGCGGCGGCAGCACGGTGACTCACGTCGTCGGCGGTGGTCAGCAGGGCAATGCCCTGATGATTACCCGTCCGGCGTCCGCCACCGCCAGCCCGTTTATCTTCAGCAACAACGGGCGATGGGCACCGGTAAAGCTGGGCAAGCCCCAGCGCCGCCTGCGGGTCACGTTCGTAGCCCGGGGCCTGGACGGTGCCATGGAGGTGACGGTACGCACCCGCGTCCGTGATGCCTCCGGCGAGGGCAACAACGACCAGAAGGTCCAAGTGACGACGGCGTGGGCGCGGTACACCGTGACCGTCCCGATCGGCGATGCCCGAAACGAATTCATGTTGCAGCTGTGGACGCCTACGACCGGTCGTCTGATCTTTGATCGAATTGAGATGTTCGACATCACCGAGGAGGTGGCGATCGACGCCCAGGCGACCGCGATCAGTGGCCTGGACACGAAGGTGACCCAGCAGGGGAATCAGATCACTGCAACCGCCAACAGCATTACCGCCCTGAACACTCGCCTGGGCGATTTCAATTCGGCTGCGTGGCAGCAAATGCAGTCCACCGTGACGCAGCAGGGCAGCCAGATCAGCGCGCAGGCATCGCAGATTCAGGGCGTGCAGGCTTCGCTGGGTGGCAAGGCCGATGCGGCGGTCGTGCAGTCGATGCAGGTCCAGGTCCGCAATCAGGGCGAAGGCGGCAACCTCATCCCAAACAGCACGTTCCCGAACTGGAGCGGGACGGGCTGGGGCCAGCCGTCCGCGTGGTATCCGTACGGAAACCACGCGGGGCCTGGGTTTATTCCTCATGGCTTTGCCTCGGCCCTGTGTACGCGCCGCAGCGGGACCATCCCGGCCAACGATATGCAGTGGTCGATCATGGTCAACAACGTGCCCGCCGTCGCAGGGAAGATGTACTGCATCGCGGTAGGCGCAAACACTCACCGCTGCGCCATGTTGTTCTATGCGGAATTCATGCGGGCAGACGGCACCATCCTGGGCAGCGTAGCGTGTCAGGAAGTCGTCAGCACCGGCCGATCAGCCGGCCCGTTGAACGAGTTCCCGCGCTACTTCGGAATCCAGGTAGCCCCGGCGGGTACGGCCTTCATGCGGGTTGCAATCCGCCTTCGCGGGACTGGCGAGGGCGACCCGTATATGTGGCTGTGGCAACCGATGTTGTGCCAGGTTTCAGACGGCGCAACCCAGCCGCCACCGTACGCGGTATCCGGGCAGTCGGCGGAGGCGCAGTGGGCCGTGGACGTGAGGGCAGATGGGAAGGTGGGCGGTGTGCGACTCGGTGTGACCGGACAGGAGGCCGTGTTCGACATCGTGGCGGACCGGTTCCGCGTCAGCCCATCCGGGGGCGGTGAACGCACCGAGTACAGCGATGGCAACTGGCGCGTTTATGATGGCAACGGCGTGCTGCGCGTGGCGATGGGAGTCAACATCTGATGGCCACCGGCATCAAGGTTTACAACGCGGATGGGTCGCTGGGTTTCGACAGCGGCCAATTTCGGCTGTTCCGCATCGTCGCGCGTGTCAACTATGGAACTGGGGACGGCGGCTCGTATTTCGGGCGCCGCCCCGAGGACACCGCACTTACGCCGGTCGCGCTTAATTGGTATCCGCCGATCTTTACGCTCGATGTTGCCAACAGCGCGATCTATTGGAACTTCGCCAACGTGCCGGCGATCTATCGCGTACCCGGCATCGTGGAAATTTGGGCACGCTAATGGCCGCAGGAATCAAAATCGTCAACGACTTCGGAACCATCTTGATCGATGACCAGTTCCCTGTGCTCACTGTCCTCGCGCAGGGCGTGAGTCAGTTAAACGGGGCAGGGAGCGCGTTCATCGGCAACTACGATGGCAAGGTGGCTGTGCGCTCGGTGTCGCTCGTGGGCACCCAGCGGTTCAACTACATCGAGGGTTATTCGGGCGGCATCTACTTGTTCGGCCCCCCGGGCGAAACTGTCGAATGGTGGGTGTTTGCTCAGCCCCAAGGAGCGCCCAGTAACGTCGGCCTGAAGATATACAACGCCGCACAGCAGCTGATGTTCGACGCAGGAAAAAAGGTAGCCCGTGTGGTGGAGCTCCGTGCCGGGCCAGGGAACGGTAACTGGCAGGGCAACGTCGGCATGCCGGGCGGCGGGCGCAAGTGGGCCGTCATGCCACTGGTGAATGCGTTCTCCTCAGTGATGACGTTCACCCGCGCCGGCGCCGGCGGCCCGGACCAGTACTGGCAGCGAGAGAACGTGAGCGTCGCAGGCGGCGCGGTGTTGGGCGACACGGTCGTGCTGGGTATGACCTCTCAGTCCCTGCGGCAGTACGGCCCATACACAGGCACTCAGGTGCCGACCGGCTACACCGTGGCGTCGCAGAACTGCGCTATGGCGGTGATGGACATGACCGGATACTGAGACGGGCACCAAGGGGGGGTGAGTCGGGCCGGGCCGTCGCGTTGGTTGACTGGTGCGCAAACGGCATGAACTATCGCGCCGCCGAGGGGGGTGAGCCGGCTACTGACTGCTGCGATCGGTATTGCCGGCCACTGAGCGCGATGCGCTGCCCACGCGGGCGATGAACTCGGAGAACCTGGCCAGGCTAACGGCCTGACGATTTTCGCAGTGCGGGCAGGCAAGGACTGCCCCGCCTAAAACGGTGATGAGACCTTGGCCGGGGACGGCGGTGAACGTCCTGCCGCACGGCAGGCAGCTGCATTCTACGGCGGTCACCTCGAGCAGCCTTTCGGCCTCATCGGCTTGACCATCGACGCGCAGGAGATAGAACTGTCCGGTGTTGGGCATGGGCCTCTGTTGTTCGCGACGGGGCCGGGATGCCTCGGAGATGAATCATAGCCGTCCGCTTGTTAAGTTTCGGCAGACGCCGTCGATCACGGAGCCTTGAGCTGGCCGTGGTGTAATCCGGCCATGTGCTACTCCGCTCAGATCAAGGCCGACTACCACAAGCTCGTGCGCGAGTTTGGCGCGGTGGTGTCCATGGACGAGTTCGCGGCCCTCTATGCCCAGGATCCGGGCAAGAAGCGGCCGAAGACGTCGAAGGCCATGGACGATGCGTTCGCCGCGGGCAAGACACCTGCCGAGCGTTCGGTCTGGGCGGCGATCCAAGACTGGAACGCCGGCGATGCCACTGCCTTCGAGCAGGAGCTGTTCACCCAGAAGACCCGCCTGGTCAACGCCGAACGCGCGCTGCAGACCAAGGTCACGAAGAAGGCCGAGAACGACGTGAGGGTGGCCACCAACAAGATCGCGCGAGCCCAGGGCAAGCTGGCCGACCTCCGGCGCACTGATCATGTGGCGAGAGACTCGCGCATTTTCCCCGGCGTGTACGGCACCGTCATCGTGTCCGAGGGTGGCAAACGAGTCGTGAAGCCGATGCGCTACCAGTGCCGGCTGGCCGGCAAGCCAGCCAGCTATGACCAGCGCTACCCCGGCACATACAACGCCCGGCGTGACAGCCTGGAGGGCTTCTGGCGGCCGGCCTTCGGCCACACGCATGCGCTGATGGTGGTCGACACCTTCTACGAGAATGTGGAGGGGCCGGACGGCGGCAACCAGGTGGTGCAGTTCACACCCCGCACGGGCGATCCGATGCTGGTGGCGTGCCTGTGGTCGCACTGGGTGGATCCGGCCGGCAAGGAACCCGACCTGCTGTCCTTCGCCGCGATCACCGATGATCCCGAGCCCGAGGTCGCCGAGGCCGGCCATGACCGGACGATCATCAACATCAAGCCCGAGCACGTGGATGCCTGGCTCAACCCCAACCCGGCCGACCTGGGCGCGCTCTACGCGATCTTCGACGACAAGCGGCATCCGTTCTACGAGCATCGGCTGGCGGCGTAGGGCAGCGCCGACGCCGCCGCGCGTAGTCGACCTATGGTTTCCGGGTGTCCCGGGACGCATGATCGGCATGCCGGATCCGGGAGCCGCAGGCAGCTCAGCCCGGGTGCCGGGGCGCCTGAGCAGCGCCCCGCCGGCACCTTTGCACTGCCCTGACGCGCCGTCGCGGAATCTGAGACCCCAGCCCGTATCCTGCGCGCATGCTCCCGCCCTGCAACTTCACCGGCTTCATGACCGCCCCTCAACCTCGAGGCTGGGTGCAGTACGGCGAGCACTGGGGGCTGTGGTGGAGAAATCGCCAGATCGCCAGCGTGCAGCCTGATTCCCACGGGGTCCGTGTCGTCCTGGCCTGCAGGAAACTGTGGGAAGACAAGGAGGTCAGGGCGGCCAGCGTGCGTCAGGGCAAACGCTACGCTGAGCGGTGGTGTGCGGCCCGGGTGCTGGAGGGTGTCCCCCTGAGGGAGGCTGTGGCTCGGCTGGTGGCCAACGACGTGCCGGCCCGCAAGCTCTCCCGCACCGAGATCCAGCAGCAGAGACGACTGGACGCGATTCCGAACCCGAAGCTGTAGCGCCAGTCAGCCGGCGTTGCCTCCGTATCGGCGCGTGCGACCGCCGGCGGCGACAGTAGCTGCATGGATCAGAAGAGCATGGGCAAGGCGCGCTGGGCGCGCGCGAGGGCGGCATCGCTATGGCAGCAGGCCGACGACCTGGACAGGAATCACAGCGGAGACTGGAGGGCCAGGGCGACTCGCCGGCGCGGCGCTGACCGGCTGCGCGCAGAGGCGGCGCGCTTCGACGGCATCGCCAATCGGTTGCAGCCTTTCGAGGACGATCAGGCGGCCTGAATTACCCAAACCCCCTGTGTGAAACAACGAACTGGTTGTCGTAGATGCAGCGATACTCCGCGTGCAGCCGAACTCGTTCGTAGTTGAGCCTTATCAGGTTTCGATGATCAATTGCTAACGGTGCCTCTGAATAGACCATTCGGACGCTGCCACCCGCCGCCAACACCGACCCCTTCAACAGGCCGCGGACTCTCAGGTAGGGACGCGTGTCAGCGCCAGAGAGCAGCTCGGATATGAAGGTATCGATCCCATCTCCCGAAAGCAGATCGATTTCCACGCCATCAAGCGTCGCCGTGAAGCGTTCAACGAATGCCGGACCCACGCCTTCGTTTGCGAGGCCGAGGATCTCATCGATGCAACCCACCTCTACATCCAGAATCGGCCTTGAGCTGAGTCGGAAGTGCTTCCGCTGCAACCAACCGAAATAGAAGGACGTTCCCAGGGCAAGCGCAGCGATGATCGCGCCGCAGACTGCGACGATCACTTCTGAAGTAGGTGCCGAGGGGGCGATCACAGCTGCAAGGGTCATGGGCGTACCGGGGCGTCCAGAGTGGTCACATCCCAGTATTCCACGCGGACGGGATTTCAGGGCGCGTTGGATCCACCGCGAGTCTATCCGTGCAAATTCCGTGCAACCCGCATAAGGAAAAAGGCCCGCATCGCTGCGAGCCTTTAAAAGTGGTGGCCGGGGACGGAATCGAACCGCCGACACGGGGATTTTCAATCCCAGCATCCCGGTTGCCTAGATGATCTCGCTGGCGTTCCGCAATCGGAGACACCCCCTTGCGGCAGTAAGCTTCTACTGCCCGACTTCGGGCCCGTTTGCGGAACGGAATCGGCTGTGCAGCCGTTGAGACATATAGATATGTGTCAGGACTGCAAATCCGCGTACGCCGGTTCAATTCCGACCCAGGCCTCCAAATAGAAACACGCCCAGAGCCCGCGAAAGCGGGCTTTGTGCGTTGTGGGTCTCCATTCAGGTTCGCGGGCAGAGCCGACGGGGCCTACACAGGGCGCTTCGTATGCTGCAGCCGTCCACATTGGCGACCTTATGCAGACACAAAAAGCGCGCGTAGCAACCGGGATCGAAGGGCTCGACAGCGTTCTTGGCGGAGGCTTTCCCCAAGGGCGGTTGTACCTGCTGGAGGGGCCCCCCGGATCGGGCAAGACCACGCTGTCCCTGCAGTTCCTGCTGCATGGATTGAGCAAGGGGGAGCGCTGCCTGTACATCACGCTCTCGGAGACGGCAGACGAACTGCGCGAGGTCGCCGATGCCCACGATTGGTCGCTGGAGGGGCTGGAGCTGTTCGAGCTGGCCTCGGCCGAAGAGGCACTCGGCGATGGGCGGCTGCAGTCCGTCCTGCACTCCTGGGAAGTGGAGCTGGACGAAACGGTCAAGCTGATCCTTCGCGAGGTCGAGCGCATCAAGCCGCATCGCGTGGTCTTCGATTCGCTGTCCGAACTGCGGCTGCTATCGCAGGACCCGCTGCGTTACCGTCGCCAGATTCTCTCGCTCAAGCAGTTCTTCGCGCCGAAGAGCGCGACGGTCGTGCTGGTCGATGACATGACCGCCTCCGGCGAAGAGCGCGATGGCCAACTGCACAGTCTGTGTCATGGCGTGGTGTCGCTGGAGCGTTTGACGCTGGATTTCGGCCCGGCACGCCGCCGCATGCATGTGCAGAAACTGCGCGGGGTGAACTTCACCGCCGGCTACCACGACATGACCATCCGCGGGGGCGGGCTGGTCGTGTTCCCGCGGTTGATCGCGCTGGATCACCACGCCAAGTTCGTGGGTACGCCCATCAGCAGCGGGGTGGGCGGGATCGACAGCCTGCTCGGTGGCGGACCTTTGCGTGGCACCAGTACCCTGCTGACCGGCCCCGCCGGCAGCGGCAAGACCAACGTGGCGCTGCAGTACGTCTGGGCCGCGTGCGAACGTGGCGAGCACTGCTGCATCTTCGAGTTCGATGAGCGCATCGGCACGCTTCTGGCCCGCGCGGAATCGCTGGACATCGATCTGAGCAAGCACCTCGACTCGGGACTGCTGGAAATCCAACAGGTCGATCCGGCGGAAATCTCGCCGGGCGAGTTCGCCTGGAACCTGCAGCGTGCGGTCGAGGAGCGTCACTGCCAGCTGCTGGTGATCGACAGCCTCATCGGCTACGTCACCGCGATGCCGCAGGAGAAGCAGCTCATGCTGCAGCTGCATGAGATGCTCTCGTATCTCAACCAGAAGGGCGTGGCGACGCTCCTGATCAATCCGCAACATGGCCTGGTCGGCACGATGTCGACCGGCAACCTCGACGTGTCCTATATCGCCGACTCGGTCGTGCTGTTCCGTTTCTTCGAATCGCAGGGTCGCATCCGCAAGGCGATTTCGGTCATCAAGAATCGCGGTGGTGCGCACGAGAACACGATCCGGGAGTTGAAGATCGACGGCAAGGGCATTTCGCTCAGTGCACCCCTGGATGAATTCAAGGGCATCCTGACCGGCACGCCGGAGTTCGTGGGCAATACGGCGCATCTGCTGGGCCTCGCCAGTGCGGAATGATGGCGTGTCCGGGGCGATCCACATCTTTGCGCCGTTCGGGCGCGATGCGGAGAGCATCGCTTCTGTGCTAAACGCGTCCGGACTGAACACCACGATCCACGACAGCCTGTCGCGGCTGGCCGACGCGCTCGACGATGACGTGGGCGCCGTGGTGGTCACCGAAGAGGCCGTGACCAAAGGTGCGGGCGCCCTGCTGGAGCCGCTGGCCCGGCAGCCGTCCTGGTCGGACATCCCCTTCATCCTGCTGCGCTCGCCGCGCTCGCAGAAGCGCCCGTTGGCCAATCCCGGCCTGCAGATGGCGATCAACATCATCGAACTGGATCGGCCGTTGGGCAGCGGTTCGCTGCTCAGCTCCGTGCAGAGCGCGCTGAGGGCGCGCGACAAGCAGTTCCTGGTGCGCGACCAGATGCAGGCGTTGGCCGATGGACGGGCCGCACTGGAGCGCAGCGAGGCCGAGCTGCGTCTGGTCGCCGATGCCATGCCGGTGCTGATCGCCTTCATCGACCGCGACCTGCACTACCGCTTCGCCAACAAGGCCTATGAAGCCTGGTTCGGGCGGCCCGTGTCGGAAGTGATCGGCAAGCGCGTGCCGGAGGTGTTCGGGCAGGACGTGTGGACCAGCCGCCGGCCGCTGATCGAGCGCGCGCTGGCGGGAGAGCACATCGTGTTCGAAGCCAACTGGCCGTTCAGTGATGGCCGCCGACGCGACAGTGAAATCCGCTACTCGCCGCGTTTCAACGCGGAAGGCGCGCCGGACGGTTTCCATGTATTCGTCACCGATATCACCGCCTCCAAACTCGCGCTGGAGACCAGCCAGCAGCACGCGCTGGACCTCGAGGCGATGGTGGCCGAGCGCACCGCCGAACTGGAGCGCCAGATGGCCGCGCGCGAGGCCAGTGAAGCGGCCCTGCGCCAGTCGCAGAAAATGGATGCGATCGGGCAGTTGACCGGCGGTATCGCGCACGACTTCAACAACATGCTGACCGGCATCCTGTCCTCGCTGGATATCCTGCGCATGCGCCTGGACATGGGGCGCATGGATGGGCTGGAGCGCTTCCTCGATGCGGCGACCGCCTCCAGCCAGCGTGCGGCGGCGCTCACCCAGCGGCTGCTGGCGTTCTCGCGCCGGCAATCGCTGGATTCCAGGACGGTGGAACTCAACGAGCTGGTCGGTTCGGTGCAGCACCTGCTGCGCAGCACCCTGGGCGAAACGATCCGCATCCAGATGGCCATCAGCGAGACGCCGCTGCGCGCGAATCTGGACAGTAACCAGTTCGAAAGCGCGCTGCTGAATCTGGCCATCAATGCGCGTGATGCGATGCCCGATGGCGGTAAGTTGCAGCTGCGCACGTTGCACGTCCACGTCGCCGACGGCGAGCTGCCGACCATTCCGGCCGGCGAGTATGCGGTGGTGTCCGTCGCCGATTCCGGCACCGGCATGCCCCCGGAGGTGGTGGAACGCATCTTCGAACCCTTCTTCACCACCAAGCCGATCGGCAAGGGCACCGGCCTGGGCCTGTCGATGGTCTACGGCTTCATGCAGCAGTCCGGCGGCCACATCACCGTGGACTCCGCGCCGGGGCAGGGCACCACGGTGTCGCTGTTCATGCCGGTGGTCCACGAGGTCACCGAAGACGACGACGCCCCCAACGCGCCGCCGGTGTCGCTCGGCGCCGGGCAGTCGATCCTGGTGGTGGAGGATGACGAGCAGGTGCGCATGCTGGTGACCGTGGTGCTGGAAGATCTCGGGTATACCGCCGAAGTGGTCGGCGACGCCGACGGCGCCATCCCGATCCTGGGATCGTCGAAGAAAATCGACCTGCTGATCACCGATGTCGGGCTGCCGGGCCTCAACGGACGACAGCTGGCGGAAATCGCGCGGCAGTCGCGCCCGGCGTTGCCGGTGCTGTTCATGACCGGCTACGCGGAGAAAGCTCAGGAACGCTCTGCGTTTCTCGACAACGGCATGGCCATGATTGCCAAACCGTTCCTGCTCGATGCATTCAGTGAGGCGGTACGGAGTTCGATTGCCCCGCGTCCGTAAGGCACACGGGCAGAACCCACCGAAAGAGAAGCGGCGGAATGCCTTCATTTTTACGCAGGGTCTGAACGCTTCAGGCAGGCGCTTTATTTAGGTACCTGAAAGTGCCAGCATAGTGGTTTGAAATTGTCGGAGTTTACCCATGCCCCTGTGCGCGATCGCGTATGTCAGCGACGTTGCGGGTCCGTTGCCTGCGGCGCATCTCGATACTCTTGTCGAGGATGCCATCCGCTTCAACAGCCTGGCTGGGGTCACCGGTGTGCTGCTCTGCGATGGCAGTCGGTTCCTGCAGTACTTCGAAGGTCCGGATGATGGGGTGTCCGCCGTGCATGAGCGCGTGCTGCAGGCGCGCAGCCATCGGGCCATCCACAAACTTGGCCACGCACGCGTGCCGCAGCGTTATTTTCCGTACTGGAGCATGCGCTGGCTGGGCGTGGAACCGACCCTGATCGCGGAGTTGTCGGCCGGTGACTGGGAGGCGTTTGCCGATCGCAGCCTGGGCGGCCCGCCGGTGGACAGTGCGATGGAGCGTCTCATGCGGTTCGTCGCGCCGCACCTGCCCGAGCGCGCCGGGGTCCAGGAGACCCGCTCGTCTGCCGAGTGAGCGTGCCTCCCGTGAAGTTTCCCGGGGGCGAGGCGGGACGGTCACAGATTATCCGTGAGGCCGCCACTGACATATTGCTGTCAATACAGCGCCTGCATCATGCAGATGCGGGCGGCCACGCAATATGAACGGTTCATCATGGCGTCTGAGTTTGCCGGTCGGGTAATTGACTTAATGCAACGACCGTGCAAATTTTAAGTGAACCCGAAGTGAATCCGCCCCTGAGGGGGTTTTGTCGTCCCTGAAGCAAGCAAGTCCCACGGAGGTCGTATGGAATACGGCGAACATGACTTGGCTGATGGAGTGCGAACCGAGCTGGAAGCCAGCTACGTGAAACATGGCTGCGGCCCGGAATTCTGGTCCACCTACCAGCGCGTGCTCGAGCGCCTGGTCCCACCCGCGCAGGGCACCGCGCGAACCCGTGTCACCAATGAGCTGGCGTTGATCATCGAACAGCTGGGGATCGTGCGGCGGGCGCAGTTGGTGCCGCCGCGTAGTGCGCGGACACGCGCACGCTGAGTCCGGGTCGGGGGACCGGGAATCCGCAGGGGAACACCGCCAGCGCGGCGCTACGACACGTGATGAAGACCGATACCCAGCAGCGCCAGCAGCGTGCCGGCCGCGGCGAGCGTGCGCGGGCGTAGCCAGCGCGCGGGACGTTGCTGCATGGCCGCCGTGCTGGTGTACCGGATCAGCCTGATCGGGAACTGCGCTGCGCGCATCCGTGCATCGCAGGCATCCTGGCAGTCGCCACAGCCGATGCAGTCCGGGTGTGGCCCGGCACGTACGTCCAGCGCCATCGGACAGACGCTGACGCAAGCGCCGCAATCCAGGCAATCCCCCAGGCGGTCGGCGCTGAAACGCGGCATCGGGCCGGCGATGTCTTCATGCGCGGCGCGGAAGGCGTAATCGCGGGCGCTGGTGGGGTCGAGCAGCCCGCGGCCACGCGCCTCGACACCGCCCAACCCCGGCACGCGCGGTCCACGTGGTTCGCCGCGGCGCGCGTGGTAGTGCATCCGCGGGGTGTCGCTGTCGCAGAACATGCCGTGGATGCGCGCGTACGGGCACAGCTCGCGGCAGACGTGTTCGCGCAGGAAGCCCGCATTGCCCCAGGTCGCCGCCGCATAGAACACGATCCAGAAGGTTTCCCATCCGCTCCACAGCGGCGGCCATGACGTGCCGACCAGCCCGTGGATCGGACTGAAAAAGCCGACGAAGGTGATACCGGTCCATGCCGCCACCAGCATCCACGCCAGGTGCTTGATCGCGCGCGCCGCGCCCGCGGCCGGCACCCGGCGCGCAATGCCCTGTTCGATCCAGCGGAACAGCCGGCTCCACAGGGTCTGTGGGCAGCCGTAGCCACACCACACCCGCCCGGCCAGGTTGGTGAGCAGTACCAGCGCGGTGCCGAGCACGGCAGCCAGCCCCAACAGCAGGCCCACGTCCTGCGGCCAGAGCGTCCAGCCGAACAGATCGAAGCGGCGCGCGGTCAGGTCGAACAGCAGCGCTTGGCGGCCGTCCCAGCGCAGCCACGGCAGCGCGTAGAAGCCGGCCAGCAGCAGCGCGGACAACAGCGGTCGCCAGCGCAGCGACGTGTGCGGCTGCGCTGGCGGGGAGGCCGGCGGGGTATCCACAAGGTGCAGGGTCAGGCGATCGGACATGGTCAGCCCAGCGGCAGATCGTCGTCGTCGCCGGGCATCGGCCGCAGCAGGTACCCGGTGATCGCACTGGCGGCGGCGGTGACCGTCCAGAACATGAAAAAGCCCAGCGTATAGCCGAGCTCGCGGCTGATCTCGTGCTGCGGGAAGCTGATGTCGCGCAGGCGCAATGGGTCGACGAAGGCGAAGAACACCACGCTGGCCAGGCCGGCGGCGACGAAACTGGGCCACAGGATGGCGCCCCATTGCTGGATCAGCCGTCGGCGGCTGCGGTCGGGCGGGTCGTGCAGGTCGTTCATTGCGGCCACGCTCAGAAGGAGGGGGCAGGGCACGGCTATACTTTGCGCCGACCGGGGGCCGGGATCGCGGGTGCGCGCTTCCTGTCGAGTTCCCAGACTAGAAGGCTTCGCCGCCGGCTTCATTGATCCTGATCAAGGCAGCGGCGGGCCCTGCCGACGATGCTGGGCGGTGCCGCCCGAGGATGTTCATGGCCGATCCCACCGACAACACGCTGCCGCTCCCGGCGCTGGACCTGTGCAGCGAGGACGAGGTCACCCGCCTGGTGCACGACTTCTACGCGCGTGTCCGCGAGGAGCCGCGCCTGGCGCCGGTGTTCGCCGCGCGGATCCACGACTGGGATGCGCACCTGGCCCAGCTGGTCGATTTCTGGTCGGCGATGCTGCGTGGCACGCGTCGCTTCAAAGGCGCGCCGATGCCCAAGCACATGGCCATGGACGAGCTCGACCGCGATCTTTTCGACCGCTGGCTGGCGCTGTTCCGGCAGACCACTGCCGAATGCGGCAACCTGCCGATGCAGCGGCTGGCCGATGATGTCGCCGAGCGCATCGCCGATACGTTCTGGCGCCGCTTCCAGATGCTGCGCTGGCCCAGCCTGCCGATGGCGGGGCGCCCGGGCCTGAATTGATCTGACGCAATGCGCGCGCGCGCCTGCACGCGCACGCTGGCGACATGGATACCTTCTCGCCTGCCGCCGCCGGGCTCGCCTGGCACTTCGACCCCGAGCTGCTGCGCCGCCATGATCGGCCCGGCCCGCGCTACACCTCCTATCCGACTGCGCCGCACTTCCATGACGGCTACGGTGAAGCGGCCCTGCGCGACGCCATCGTGGACAGCAACCGGCTCCGGCGACCGTTGTCGTTGTACGTCCACGTGCCGTACTGCAGCAGCCCGTGCTTCTACTGCGGTTGCAACCGGGTCATCACCCGTGATCATGGCAAGGGCATCGCCTATGTCGCGCGGGTGCTGAGCGAGGCCGACCTGATGGCGCCGCAGTTCGATCCGGCGCGGGAGGTGATCCAGCTGCACCTCGGCGGCGGCACGCCGAACTTCCTCGCGCCGGCACAGATGCGCGAGCTGATCGAGGGGCTGCGCCAGCGCTTCACGCTGAGCACGGCGGCCTCGCGCGACTTCTCCATCGAGCTCGATCCGCGCTTCGTTACGCGCGCCGACATCGCGGTACTGGCCGAACTGGGCTTCAATCGCGCCAGCCTGGGCGTGCAGGACTTCGATCCCGATGTGCAGAAGGCGATCAACCGCGAGCAGGGCGTGGAAGCCACGCTGGATATCCTGCGTGCATGCCGCGAGTACGGGCTGCGCTCGGTCAATGTCGATCTGATCTATGGGCTGCCGAAACAGACGCTGGCCGGGTTCGCGCAGACGCTGGAAACGGTGTTGCGCGAGCGGCCGGATCGCCTGGCGGTGTATGGCTACGCGCACCTGCCACATCTGTTCCGCGCGCAGCGCCAGATCGCCGATGCGGATCTGCCCAGTCCCGAACAGAAACTCGCCCTGCTCGGCCTGGCGGTGCAGCGACTCACCGAGGCGGGATATCAGTACATCGGCATGGACCACTTCGCGCTGCCGGAGGAAGACCTCTCGCGCGCACAACGCGCGGGTCAACTGCACCGCAACTTCATGGGCTACACCACGCACGCCGATACCGATCTGGTCGGCCTTGGTGCCAGCGCGATCAGCCACATCGGCAACACCTACAGCCAGAACCCGCGCGAGCTGCCGGCCTGGGAAGCGGCGGTGGATGCAGGCCGGCTGCCGGTCTGGCGTGGCCTGGCCCTGGACCAGGACGACGTGCTGCGCGCCGAGCTGATCGGCCAGCTGATGTGCCAGGGCGAAGTGGATGGCAGGGCGCTTGCGGCACGGCACGGGGTGGACTTCGAGACGTATTTCGCCGACGGGCTGCGTGCGCTGGCCGCACTGCAGGCCGATGGCCTGGCCGAATACACGCAGGGCGTGGTGCGTGCCACTGAGCGCGGACGTCCGCTGCTGCGGCTGCTGGCGATGTGTTTCGACCGCTATCTGGCCCAGCCGGACCAGCCGGTGCGGTACTCGCGCGCGATCTGAGCAGGGGCGCATCGGCGCGCATGCATTCCAAAACCCGGCGTGATCAGGCACCCTATGCGCGCCGTTGCCCGGGTGGCGAAACTGGTAGACGCATCGGACTTAAAATCCGCCGGGGGCAACCCCATGCCGGTTCGATTCCGGCCCCGGGCACCAAGGCTTCTTGGGACGGCGCGCAACGCAAACTTTACGCAGCCGGACGCGCGCCACCGTAGGCTGCGCAGCAACGCTCTCCGGACAGGCCTCATGGCAAACGCAGTATGTGCAGGGAAAGCACTGGTGTGTAGCGTCGCGCTGCTGCTCTGCAGCGCCGCCCATGCCCAGGGTCCGACGCCGCTGCCGGCGCCGAAGGAGGCTGCGGGCGAGGTGATCGACCTCGCGCCGGTGCTGGTCTCGGGCGAGCAGCCCGGGCCCGGCATGTGGCAGGTCCGCGACGCGCAGGGCCACACCCTGTGGATCCTCGGTACCGTGTCGCCGCTGCCCGCCAAGCTGGAATGGCGCGCCGACGAGGTGCGGGCCGTGATCGCCAGCGCGCAGGAGGTGCTTGGCTCACCCGGCTGGACGCTGGACGCCGATGTCGGTTTCTTCCGCGGACTGACCCTGCTGCCCTCGGCGCTGAAGGCCGCGCGTGACCCGGACGGGCGCACGCTGCGCGAGCGCCTGCCGCCGGATCTCTACGCGCGCTGGGAGGTGCTCAAGCAGCGTCACATCGGGCGCGACAACGGCATCGAGAAGGACCGCCCCCTGGTCGCCGCGGGGCAGTTGTACGCGGCCGCGCTCAAGGATGTCGGCCTGGGGCGTTCCTCGCCGGTGTCCAAGGTGGTGGAGAAGGCCAGCAAGGCCCACGGCCTCACACCGGTATCGACACGGGTGACGATCAAGATCGCCGACCCGCGGCAAGCGCTCAAGGAAGTGCGCGGCACCGCGCTGCAGGACGTGGAGTGCTTCCGACGCACGCTGGACGTGGTCGAACATGGCCTGCCGCTGCTGGCGGAGCGGGCCAACGCCTGGTCGGTTGGCGACATCGCAGCGCTGGAGAGCCTGGCGGTGAAAGGGCAGTACCTGGCCTGCGTGGATGCGGTGGCGACCAGCGAGTTCGGGCGGCGGCGCGGACTGGCCGACGTCGATGCCCAGGCGCACCGCAAATGGATGGACATGGCCAGCGCTGCGCTGCGTCGCAATGCGGTGACCTTCGCCACCGTCCCGGTGACGTCAATGGTCACGCCCGGTGGCTATGCCGATCAGCTGCGCGCGCGCGGCTACGAGGTGCTGGTGCCGGAGTGAGCGCGATCGCGTGACCCTCTGTTGATTGCAGGTCGGCGATATACGGCGCCTACCCAGTGCGAATACTTCGTGGCATAGTCAGCTCAAGTTCATCAAGGAAATACTTCATGCCGCTGCATGCGGTCGCCTATGTCAGCGACGCTATCGATGGAATCGAAACGTCTGATATCGATCAGATCCTGCAGGCAGCAACGGGATTCAACAAAGTGGCGGGTGTCACCGGCGTGCTGATGTTCGACGGCCAGCGCTTCCTGCAGTATTTCGAAGGGCCGGAGGACGGCGTCGATACGGTGTTCCAGCGCGTGTTCAACGCGCGCATCCATATGAATCTTCGAGAGCTCGCGCGTGGTCCGGTGGAGGCTCGCCATTTCCCGCGCTGGACGATGGCATCGGCAGCGGTCGAGCCGACGGCGCTTGCGCGCATCGCCGATGTGCCGTGGCAGGGATTCCAATCGCGGCCTGCGGCTGGCGGCGATGCGCTGCCAGGCTTCGGGTGTCTGCTGGCTGCGTGGACAGGTGTCTCTGGAGAAATGGAACCGGCGGCGGTGACGCTGGGGTCGTAACGCAAAACAACGCTGGCCGTAACAGAATGATCACGACTCAGCGCCTACTATCGTTCTACCAGCTGTGACCAGTCTTGCGGGGTTTGCCCTTGGAGGCTGTCTGAAAGGGTAGTAACCGCAGCTGGACCATTATTCCTTTGGCCGTCGTCCGTACTCTCCGCGGGCGGCGGCTTTGTTCTTTGTGGGGCAGGGTCCGGCGCGTTAGGCTTGCATCACCTGCACCCCCGGTTCCGTAGCGCATGACGTATTCCCTGATGATGCTCCGCCTGATGGCCGGCCCGGTTCCGCGGTGCGGAGCCGCTCGATGACGCAGGCCATCTCCGCCGCGCTCGCCCCGCGCATCGGCGTCATCGGGCTCGGCTACGTCGGTCTGCCGCTGACGGTGACCTTCGGCGGAAAACACGCCACGATCGGCTACGACATCGACCACGCGCGCGTGGCCGAGCTGCAGCGTGGGGTGGACCACACCCTGGAACTGGAGGCGGACGAGCTCGCCGCGGCGGTACACGCGCGTTACACCGCCGATCCCGCGGATCTGGCCGAGTGCAATGTGTACATCGTGACCGTGCCGACCCCGATCGACGCGCACGAGCAGCCCGACCTGGCGCCGTTGCGCAGTGCCAGCACCCTGATCGCCGGCCTGCTCACGCCCGGCGATATCGTGATCTACGAATCCACGGTCTATCCCGGCACCACCGAAGAAGTGTGCGTGCCGCTGCTGGAGGCAGGATCGGGACTGCGCTTCAACGTCGATTTCTACTGCGGCTACAGCCCCGAGCGCATCAATCCGGGCGACCGCGAACGCCGGCTGCCGGATATCCGCAAGATCACCTCCGGCTCCACGCCCGAGGTCGCCGCCGTGGTCGACGCGCTGTACAAGGGCATCATCACCGCCGGCACCTGGCCGGCGCCCTCGATCCGCGTGGCCGAAGCGGCCAAGGTGATCGAGAACATCCAGCGCGACGTCAACATCGCCTTGGTCAACGAGCTGGCGCTGATTTTCGATCGGCTCGGCATCGACACCCAGGATGTGCTGGACGCCGCCGGCAGCAAGTGGAACTTCCTGCCGTTCCGGCCCGGCCTGGTCGGTGGCCACTGCATCGGCGTGGACCCGTACTACCTGCTGCACAAGTCCGAAAGCGTGGGGTATCACCCCGATCTGATCCACACCGCGCGCCAGGTCAACAACCGGGTCGGCGAGCACGTCGCGCAGCGGGTGCTGGCGCTGCTGGCCTCGCGCAGCATCGCCGTCGCACAGGCGCGCGTGCTGGTGCTGGGCGTGACCTTCAAGGAGAACTGCCCGGACCTGCGCAACAGCCGTGCGCTGGAGCTGGCGCAGCGGCTGCAGGCGAGTGGCGCGCGGGTGGACGTGCAGGACCCGTGGGTTGGGCCGGCCGCGCTTGCCGATGCGGGGGTGCACTGGGTCGAGGCACCGGCGGCGGCCGGCTATGACGCCGTGGTGCTGGCGGTGGCGCATGAGCGTTTCCGCGCCTTCGACGCGGCGCAGGTGCGCGCGCTGCTCACGCCCGGTGGCGTGGTGTACGACGTCAAATCCGTATGGCCCCGGGAAGTGGTGGACGACCGCCTGTAGACTCGGGGCAGCTATTGATTGAGGAAAGCCATGCATCGCTATCTCGCGTATCTGCTCGCCATCCTGTTGTTCCCGGTCTGCCTGTGGTTGGCCACGATCTGGCCCGCCTGGTACTGGGGCGTGGGGGTGACGGCCGCACTGGCGGTGCTGGGCACCTGGGATCTGCTGCAGAAACGCAGCACGCTGCGGCGCAACTACCCGGTGCTGGCGCACTTCCGCTACGGGCTGGAATCGATCGGCCCGGAGATCCGCCAGTACTTCGTGCAGAGCGATCTGGAGGACGTACCGTTCTCGCGGCAGCAGCGCGCCCTGATCTACCAGCGCTCGAAAAATGAAATGGACGTGGTGCCGTTCGGCACGCTGCGCAGCACGTACGCCGTGGACTACGAATGGATCAACCATTCGCTTGCACCGACCGAGATCGGCCACCACGATTTCCGCATCCAGATCGGCCCGAACTGCGCCAAGCCGTATTCGGCCAGTGTGTTCAACATCTCCGCGATGAGCTTCGGCTCGCTGTCGGCCAATGCGATCCGCGCACTCAACGAAGGCGCACGACGCGGCAGTTTCTACCACGACACCGGCGAAGGGTCGATCTCACCGTATCACCGTGAGATGGGCGGCGACCTGGTCTGGGAAATCGGCTCGGGCTACTTCGGCTGCCGTGACGATGCGGGTGGCTTCAGCGAAGAGAAGTTCGTCGCCAACGCCAACCACGATCAGGTCAAGATGATCGAGATCAAGCTCTCGCAGGGTGCCAAGCCCGGCCACGGCGGCGTGCTGCCGGCGGCCAAGGTCAGCGAGGAAATCTCGATCACCCGCGGCGTGCCGATGGGCGTGGATTGCGTCTCGCCGTCGAAGCACAGCGCGTTCAACACGCCGGTCGAGCTGCTGCAGTTCGTGGCGCGGCTGCGGGAGTTGTCCGGCGGCAAGCCGATCGGTTTCAAGCTGGCCATCGGTCATCCCTGGGAGTGGTTCGGCATCGCCAAGGCGATGCAGGAAACCGGCTTGCTGCCGGATTTCATCGTGGTCGACGGGGCCGAGGGCGGTACCGGCGCGGCACCGGCCGAGTTCATCGATCATGTCGGCGTGCCGATGCATGAAGCCCTGCTGCTGGTGCACAACACCCTGGTCGGGCTGGACCTGCGCGACCGCATCCGGGTCGGCGCGGCCGGCAAGGTGACCAGCGCGTTCGAGATCGCCCGCACCATCGCGCTGGGCGCGGACTGGTGCAATGCCGGGCGGGGCTTCATGTTCGCGCTGGGTTGCATCCAGTCGCTGAGCTGCCACAGCGACAAATGCCCGACCGGCATCGCCACGCAGAACCCGCATCGCTGGCGCCACCTGGACGCGACCGACAAGGCCACGCGCGTGCACAGCTATCACGAGAACACGCTGCGTGCGCTGCGCGACCTGCTGTGCGCGGCCGGCCTCCATGATCCGTCGGAGCTGGGGCCGGAACACATCCTGCGCCGTGTCTCGCCGGTGGAGATCCGTTCGCTGGCGTCGCTGTACCGGTATCTCGCCCCGGGCGAGCTGCTGCGCAAGGTGCCGGACCATGCCGTCTTCCACGATTACTGGGCCGATGCGCGCAGCGATTCCTTCCAGCCCCCGGCGCGCATCCAGGCGCTGCGGACGAGCAAATCGCGATGAGTGGAGAGCGTACCGTTCAACTGCGTGTGGGACGTGCCGATGAGGCCGACGCCCTGTGGGTGCTGCGCACGCGCTGCGTGCGTGAACTGTGCAGCGCGGCGTATCCGCCGGAGGTGATCGCGCCTTGGTCGGCCACGCCACCGCCGGCGCACTATCGCGCGCTGTTGGCGGCCGGTGGCTGCGTGGTCGCCGAAGACAGCGACGGCGACCTGCTGGGGTATGGGGTGATCGATCGGGACGGCAATGAGATCGATGCGCTGTTCGTCGATCCCGACTGCGGTGGCCGTGGCATCGGGCTGACCTTGATGCAGGCGATGGAGGCGATGGCCGATCCGGCGCGGCCGCTGGTGCTCTCGGCCTCGCTCAACGCAGTGCCGTTCTATACCCGTTGTGGTTTCGAGGCCCTGCGCGAGGAACGCTATCCGCATCCCAGCGGGGTAGCGCTCGCCTCGGTGCGCATGCAGCGCACACGGTGATGCCGGCCAGCGGCCGGCACTACCTCGATGCTGCGCGCGGCACGCGCGCCGAGGTGCGGCTGAGCCGCGCCGAGCGCCCGTCAGGGCACATGTCGGTAGTGCCGGCCGCTGGCCGGCACCTCGCGATCTATGCCTGCGCCAACCAGGCCACCACGCCACGCCCGGCGCGCAGCCCGCTGGCGTAGCACGCCGTCAGCAGGTAACCGCCGGTCGGCGCTTCCCAGTCCAGCATCTCGCCGGCGCAGAACGTGCCGGGGCGCTCGCGCAGCATCAACTGCGCGTCCATCGCCTCCAGCCGCACGCCGCCGGCGGTGCTGATCACCTCATCGATCGGCCGCGGTGCCTGCAGTGCCAGCGGCAGGCGCTTGAGTGCGTGCGCGATCCGGTCCTGCGGCAGCTGTCCGGCCTCGCGGCCCAGCACCTCGAACAGCAGTGCGGATTTGACCCCGCCCAGGCCGAGCTGGCGACGCAGGAACTCGCCGAAGCTGCGGCCCTGGCGCGGCTTCTGCAGCTTCTCCAGTACCTGTGCTTCGGTCTGGCCCGGCAACAGGTCCAGCTGCAGGTCCACGTGGCCATCGCGGGCCAGGCCGTCGCGCAGATCGGCCGACAGCGCATAGATCAGGCTGCCTTCGATTCCGGTCGCGGTGATCACGCATTCGCCCTGCAGCGAACGCGGCTGACCCTGCAGGTCGGTCCAGTGCGCCACCACCGGCTTGAGCGGGGCACCGGCCTGGCGCTCGCTGAAGTAGGGCGTCCAGCCGATGTCGAAGCCGCAGTTGGCCGGCTTCAGCGGGGCGATGTCGATGCCGTGCGCGGTCATGGGAGAGACCCACGCGCCATCCGACCCCAGTTCCGGCCAACTGCCGCCGCCGAGCGCGAACACCACGGCGTCGGCAGTCACGGTGGTCGCGCCTTCAGGGGTCTGGAAACACAGCGCGTCCGCGTCATCCCAACCGGTCCAGCGATGCTGCACATGGAAGCGCACACCCTGTTCCTTCAGCCGCCGCACCCAGCCGCGCAGCAGCGGCGCGGCCTTGCGGTCGACCGGAAACACGCGCCCCGAACTGCCCACGTAGGTCTCCACCCCGAATGCCAGCGCCCAGGCGCGCAGCGCATCGGCATCGAAATCGGCCAGCCAGCCGCCCACTGCCTCCGCCCGTTCGCGATAGCGCGAGACGAACACGTCGCGCGCATCGGAGTGGGTCAGGTTGAGGCCGCCCTTGCCGGCGATCAGGAACTTGCGGCCGGGGGATCCCTTGGCCTCGTACAGATCGACGGCGTGGCCGGCAGCGCGCACGGTTTCCGCCGCCATCAGGCCGGCGGGACCGCCGCCGATGATCGCGACCCGGCGTGGGGTAGTCAGGGCAATGCTCATGCAGGCAGGATCAACGCGGCTTGACGTCGAGCAGCTCGACATCGAACACCAGCGAGGAGTTCGGTGCGATCGGGCCGGCGCGGCGCGCGCCATAGCCATACTCGGCGGGAATCATCAGCGTGCGCTTGCCGCCCACCTTCATCCCGGCGAAACCTTCGTCCCAGCCCTTGATGACCTGGCCCTGGCCAAGATCGAAGCTGAAGGGCTCGCCACGGTCCACCGAGCTGTCGAACTTGTCGCCGTGCTTGTCGGCGGTGCGTTCGTCGTAGATCCACCCGGTGTAATGCACCGTGACCTTGCTGCCCGGCGTGGCCTCGGCGCCGGTGCCCGGCTGGGTGTCGATCTTCTCGAACTGCGCGATGCTGCCACCGGGCGGCGGGCCGGGCGGGGTGCAGGCCGCCAGCAGCGACAACATCAGGGGGGCGAGCAGGTAACGCGGCAGACGACGCATGGCGGGCTCCGGATCCAAAAAACGGGGACGCAAGGGTAGCGCATCGCCGGGCGCTATCATGGGCGCATGTCGAAACTGCTGCTCAACCTGCGCAATGTCGCGGACGATGAAATCCAGGATGTCACCGCCCTGCTGGACAAGGCGGGCATCGCCCATTACCGCACCGAGCCCAGCCCCTGGGGAATCTCCTTTGGCGGGATCTGGGTCCGCGACAACGAGGATCACCCCCGGGCCAAGGCGCTGATGGCCGAGTACCAGCAGGCGCGCGGTGAACGCGTCCGCGGTGAGCGTGAGGCCGCCCTGCGCGAGGGCACGGCCGAGACCTTCGGCAGCCTGATCCGGCGCCGCCCGGTGTTCGTGGTCGCAGTGCTGATCGGCATGGCCGTCGCGACCGCGCTGGTGCTGCTGCCGTTCGTGCTGCTGCGCGGCTGATTCCCGGCCGGGTCAGGCGCGGCGCCTGCCCAGCGGCTAAAATGGCGGGATGATCGCCAATACCGCCGCCTACCACTTCACTCCCGTCGCCGACCCGGACGCGCTGTGCGCGACCCTGCTGGAGCGGGCAACCGCCGCGCAGCTGCGCGGCACGATCCTGGTGGCGGGCGAGGGCATCAACCTGTTCCTGGCCGGCGCCGAGCCCGGGATCGACGGCTTCTACGCCGCGCTGCGGGCGGATCCGCGGTTTGCCGAGCTGCGCGTGAAGACGAGCTACAGCCACATGCAGCCGTTCGCCCGGCTCAAGGCCAAGGTCAAGCCGGAGATCATCAGTTTCCGCATCGATGACGGCCAGCCGCTGGCCTATCCGCGTGCACCCTCGATCGATCCCGCCACGGTGCAGCGCTGGCTGCGCCAGGGGCACGATGACGCGGGCAGGCCGGTGGTGATGCTGGACACCCGCAACACCCAGGAAATCGAGTACGGCACCTTCCAGGACGCGCTGGTGCTGCCGATCACCAAGTTCACCGACCTGCCCGAGGCCCTGGCTCCGCACCGCGAGGAGCTCAAGGACAGCACGGTGGTCAGCTTCTGCACCGGCGGCATCCGCTGCGAGAAGGCGGCGCTGTGGATGCGCAATGACGGCATGGACAACGTGCTGCAGCTGGACGGCGGCATCCTGGGCTATTTCGAGGCCGTGGGCGGCGAGGGCTATGACGGCCGCTGCTTCGTGTTCGACGAGCGGGTGGCGCTGGACCCGGCCCTGCAACCGCTGGTCGACCAGAACGCCGACGCTGCCTGAGCCGTCTTCACGGCCTTGATTGTCCTGAATCGTCGCGAGACGGAAATCAGCGTCTTGCCATCCGCGCCTTATGGGCGGTGGCAAACCACGCGGACAGCCCCATCTCAGTGAGATATCTCCTGGTTGGAACGAGCATTCATGATGCAGCTGTCGATTCTTGATCTGGCGCCGGTCTGCGAAGGCAGCGACACCACGCAGGCCTTCGCCAACATGCTGGACCTGGCCCAGCACGCCGAAGGCTGGGGTTTCCATCGCTATTGGCTGGCCGAGCACCACAACATGCCTGGCATCGCCAGCGCCGCGACCGCGGTGTTGATCGGTCATGTGGCCGGTGGCACCCAGCGCATCCGCGTCGGCGCCGGCGGCATCATGCTGCCCAACCACTCGCCGCTGCAGGTGGCCGAGCAGTTCGGCACGCTGGCCTCGTTGTACCCGGACCGCATCGATCTGGGCCTGGGCCGCGCGCCGGGCACCGACCAGCCGACCGCCCGCGCGCTGCGCCGTTACTTCGACAGCGCCGACCAGTTCCCGCAGGACGTGCGCGAGCTGCTGCACTACTTCGAGCCGGCCCAGAAGGGCCAGGCCGTGCGCGCGGTGCCCGGTGCGGGCATTCCAGTGCCGGTGTGGCTGCTGGGCTCCAGTCTCTTCAGTGCGCGCCTGTCGGCGGCAATGGGCCTGCCGTTCGCGTTCGCCTCGCACTTCGCCCCGGACGCGATGGACGAAGCGTTGGCGGTCTACCGTCGCGAGTTCCGCGCCTCGCAGTATCTGCAGGCGCCGTACGCGGTGCTCGGCCTGAACGTGGTCGCCAGTGATTCCGAGGCCGACGCCAAGCGGCTGTTCACCACCCAGCAGCAGAGCTTCGTCAATCTGCGTCGTGGCCTGCCGGGCCTGATTCCGCCGCCGATCGACGACATCGAAGCGTTCTGGCAGCCGCACGAAAAGGCCGGTGTGCAGAGCGCGCTGGCCTGTGCGGTGGTCGGCGACGTGAAGCAGGTGCAGGACGGTCTCGCCGCCTTCGTGGCGCGGCACAAGCCGGACGAAGTGCTGGTCACCGCCAACATCTACGATCATGCCGCGCGCAAGCGTTCGTTCGGCCTGGCGATGCAGGCATGGCGCGCGTTGCAGGCCTGACCCAGGCGCTGCATGCGAAGAACACGTGACCACGCGGTTCACGTCGCCGTAGCCGCCAATCGGCTGTGATGGGGGCTCCCCTTACAGGAGCCACCTCATGGCCGAACACGATCGCCAGCAGCACATCAAACAACTGGCCGGATTGATCCGCGACGTGGACATCGCGATGTTCACCACGGTCGGTGCGGATGGCCGGTTGTTCAGTCGACCGTTGGGCACGCAGGAAGTCGAGTTCGATGGCGACCTGTGGTTCGCCACCGGCGCCGACAGCCCGAAGATCGCCGAGATCGCGGCCAATCCGCGCGTCAACGTTGCCTATGCGTCGCCCTCGGGCAACACCTATGTCTCGGTCTCGGGTACCGCCCGCGTGGTCAATGACCGCGCCAAGATCGAGCAGCTGTGGTCACCGGCGATGAAGATCTTCTTCCCCGGCGGCAAGGACGACCCGAACCTGCGCCTGATCCACGTCAGCGCCGAATCGGCTGAGTACTGGGATGGCCCCGGCGGCCTGCTCGGCAAGGCGCTGTACTTCGTGCTGTCGGCGGTCACCGATGATCCGGGCGCAATGTCCGATACCGGCACGGTGGATCTCAAGCCCGGCGCGTAGGTAGTTCAGCGGCAGGTACCGACCGTTGGTCGGTACTTCAACGACAGGTACCGACCGTTGGTCGGTACGTCAGAACCAGCGCTGGAACAGATCCACCGTATAGCCCACCAGCTGCCCCGAACTGAAGCCGAAGAACAACACGGCGGCCACGGCGCCGATCCAGTTGAGCAGCATCAGCACGCCGTCGCGCTCCAGCAGCGCGAGGGCGAACAGCAGCAGCTGGAAGCCGAACAGGTAATTGGTGAGCGGGATCGGCAGCGACAACAGCACGCCGATCAGGATCAGCAGCAGGCCGCTGAACGCATGCGCCGGCAGCGGCACCAGCAGTCCGGGCATCCGCGGCTTGAGCAGGCGGTCCAGCCGCCGCAGCGGACCGTCGATCCGCTCCAGGAAACGATGCATGGTCCCGCGTTTCGGACCGCGCCTGCTGACGAAGCCCGGCAGCCACGGCCGGCGCATGCCGCACAGCATCTGCGCGCCGATCAGCACCACCAGCGGCCCGCTGACCGCACCGCCGATCCCGGGGATCGGAATGAAGGCGGGCAGGATCGCGACGAACAGGAACACACCGAACGCACTCTGCTGCAGGTCCTGCAGGATCTGGCCCAGCAGCAGCCGTTGCTCCGGGTCACCGTGGTCGAACATCGCCAGCAGGGTACGGATACCCTCGTTGCGGTACTGCGGCCGCGTCGGGTCCGGCGGCGTCGGCTCAGCCGGTGATGTCATCGGTCTCGTCTTCGCTCAGGGTACGCAGCAGCAGCTTGTCGACCCGGGCACCGTCGAGATCGACGATCTCGATGCGCCAGCCGGCCCAATCGAAGTACTCGCCCGCATGCGGGATGCGGCCGAAATAGTGGATGCACATGCCGGCCAGCGTGTAATAGTCGCCATCGTCGGCATCGGGCAGCTCGGCGTTGCCCATCAGTTCGCGCAGGTCCTCGATCGACAGCGAACCGTCGACCAGGAACGAGCCGTCCTCACGGGTCACCACCAGCGCGTCCTCGTCCACGTTCTCCACCGACTGCAGGCGGCCGACCACCGCGCCCATCAGGTCGCTGATGGTGACCAGGCCCTGGATCTCGCCGTACTCGTCCACCACCAGCGCCATCGACTGCTGTTCCTCGCGGAAGATCTCCAGCAGCTTCATCGCATGGGTGGACTCGGAGACGTACAGCGGCTCGCGCAGGTTCTGGAACAGCGAATGGTCATCGCGCACCAGGCGGGTCACCAGGCTCTTGACCTCGAGCACGCCGACGATGTCCTGGTCGTTGTCGCGGAACACCGGGTACCGCGAGAACTCGTTCTCGCGCATGGTCGCGATGTTCTTCTCCGGATCGGCCTGGGTATCCAGCCAGGCGATCCGGTTGCGCGGGGTCATCAGGCTGTCGGCGGTGCGGTCGCCCAGGCGCATGACGCGGTTCATCATGTCGCGCTCGTGGGCGTCGATCACGCCGGCCTCGTGGCTCTCGGCTACCAGCATGCGGATCTCTTCTTCCGTCACCGAGGCCGATTCGTCCTTGCCCAGGCCGAGCACGCGCAGCACCAGCCGGGTGGAGTGGGACAGCAGCCATACGCCGGGCGCGGCGATGCGGGCCAGCCAGCTCATCGGCAGCGCCACCAGGCCGGCGATGTCCTCCGAACGGGTCAGGGCCAGCCGCTTGGGAACCAGTTCGCCGAAGATCAGCGTCAGGAAGGTGATCAGGGCCACGGCCAGCGTCTTGCCGACCACGCCCGAATAAGCAAAGGCCGGGAACATGCCCTGCAGCCACTCGGCAATGGTCAGGCCGATGGCCTCACCGCCGAACAGGCCGGTCAGGATGCCGATCAGGGTGATCCCGATCTGGACCGTGGAGAGGAAGTTCTCGGGCTTCTCGGACAACGCCAGGGCGCGCTCGGCGCGCTTGCTGGAGCCGGCCATCTGCTTGAGGCGGCTCTTGCGCGAGGTCATGACCGACATCTCGGACATGGCGAAGAAGCCGTTGAGCAGGATCAGGGCGAGGACAATAATCAGTTCAAACACGGGCGGCATCCCCGGTTGGTGGCAGGGAGGGCGTGTTCAAGCAATGTCGGCTACCGGAGGGCGCGTGAGCGCGGCGGTGCGGCGGGGGGTAAGGGTCGTCGTCCATAGAGTGCACCCGAAGGTGCCCGCGCATCTTAACAAAAGGCCGGGGCAGGGATGCAATCAGGGTCGTTCAGGCAGGGCCGTCAGAGCGTGAAGATGACAGGGAGTACCCGGATTGGACATCAAACCGTCATAATTCCGCCCGGTGCCGTCCTTCCTCGACGGCGAATAGGTTTCTCAATGTTCTCTCTGCAGACCATTTTTGGCTCCGGCAAACAGTTCTACACCCTGCTGGACGAGGCTGCCCAGGCCGCCCAGGACAGCTCCAAGGCGCTGCACTCCATGCTGCGCGAAGCGGACCGCCAGCCGGCGCTGGACGCCTTCAAGCTGGCCCGCCTGCGCGAGCGCGCGGCCTCGGACAAGATCAGCCAGGCGCTGGTCGACAGCTTCATGACCCCGATCGAGCGCGAAGACATCGAAGCGCTGGGTTCGGCGCTGTACAAGATTCCCAAGCAGATCGAGAAGTTCGCCGATCGCTATTCGCTGGCCACCCAGCATCTGGAACACATCGATTTCGCGCCGCGCGCGGCGATGCTGGAACAGGCCGCCAACGTGGTGGTGGAGATGGTCAACGACCTGCGCCACATGAACCTGGACCGGATGACCGCGCTCAACGAGAAGCTGCGTTCGCTGGAAAACGAAGCCGACCGCCTGATGCTCGAGCTGTACCGCGACATCTATTCCGGCCGCCTGGACAGCCTGCAGATGTTCCTGCTCAAGGAATTCTTCGAGATCCTGGAAAAGGCCATCGATCGTTGCCGCGAGGCCGGCGTGGTGGCGTACCAGATCGTCTTGAAGAACAGCTGACGGACGCCACAGCATGCTGACCCTTGTCCTGGTGGTGATCCTGGCCGCGCTCGTCTTCGAGTTCATCAACGGCTTCCACGACACCGCCAACTCCATCGCCACCGTGGTGGCGACCAAAGTGCTCTCGCCCGGCTGGGCGGTGATGCTCGCCGCGTTCATGAATCTCATCGGCGCGCTGACCGGCACTGCCGTCGCGCTGACCATCGCTTCGGGCCTGCTCAACACCAACGTGGTCGATGTGACCCCGCAGGTGATCCTGTGCGCGCTGCTGGGCGGCATCATCTGGAACCTGATCACGTGGTGGAAGGGCCTGCCGTCCTCGTCCTCGCACGCCCTGATCGGCGGCCTGTGCGGCGCCGGCCTGGCCGCGGCCCACAACAACTGGGACGCGCTGATCTGGTCCGAGCGCATCGGCACCTGGGCCCAGAACAAGGGCCTGCTGTGGAAGGTGTTCCTGCCGATGATCACCTCGCCGATCGCCGGCTTCCTGCTCGGCATCGCGGTGATGCTGCTGCTGTGGGGCATGATCGCGGGCATGGCGAAGATCGGTGGCTTCCTCGGCCGTCTGGCCCGCCCGCGTATCGTCAACGCGTTCTTCGGCAAGGCCCAGATCGTGTCGGCGGCCTACATGGGCTTCGCCCACGGCCACAACGACGCGCAGAAGACCATGGGCATCATCGCCATGACCCTGATCGGTGCCGAGGCGACCGGTGCGTTGAACGACCTGCCGTCCTGGCTGGCCTTCATGCACCCGGACGCGAGCGCCGGTGACGGCATCGCGATGTGGATCGTGCTGACCTGCGCCGTGGTGATGGCCGCCGGTACCGCTTCGGGCGGCTGGAAGATCATCAAGACCCTGGGCCACAAGATGGTCAAGCTGCACCCGATCCACGGTTTCGCCGCGGAAACCAGCTCGGCCACGATCCTGACCGTGGCGGCGCACTTCGGCATGCCGGTCTCCACCACCCACAGCATCTCCACCGCGATCATGGGCGTGGGCTTCGCCAAGAACCCGCGTTCGCTGCGCTTCGGCGTGATCGAGCGCATCGTGTGGGCCTGGATCCTGACGATCCCGGCCGCCGGCGGCTGTGCGTACCTGATCCTGCGTCTGTTCGAAATGTTCGGCTGGGCCTGATCGGTCCACGCGGTTGAACATCGAAAAGCCCGCCGAAAGGCGGGCTTTTTCGTGGGAGTGAGCGTGCCGGACAGGTCGGGGCGAGGCGAGGCCGGTACACGCAGGATGGCGTCGCGCCGGTTCTAACGCGGCGCTGGGTCGGCCCGATCCTGCCACTCGCGTGCCAGCAGGCCGTAGACGGCTGAATCGGAGACCTCGCCGGCGACCCGCCAGCGCTCCCGCAGCAGCCCTTCGCGCTGGAAGCCGAGCCGCTCCAGCACCTTCGCCGAAGGCACGTTGCGCGGATCGATCTCCGCCTCCAGCCGACGCAGGCGCAGTTCATCGAACAGGTACGCCACGAACCGTGACAGCGCCTCGTGCATGTAGCCCTTGCCCTGCGCCGACGGCGCCAGGTGATACCCGATCTCCGCGCGCCGGGACGTCTCGTCGATAGCGAACACCACCACGATCCCCAGCAGTGGCCCGTCCACACGCTCCCGGATCGCCAGCTTCAACTGCGTGCCCGCATCCAGCGCGGCCAGATCGTCGAGGATCTGCAGATAGGCCTGCTTGAGGTCGGTCCACGCCGGATGGTTCCAGTAGCGCATGCCGGCACGGTCGGACTGGATCGCGAACAATGCCTGCGCATCCGTGGCGCGGATCGCTGTCAGCACCAGGCGCGCGCTCTCCAGTTGCAGGGTGGGATCGAACGGCATGCGGGTTCCTGTGCTCGAGGTGTGGCCAAGGTAGCCGCTCCTGCCCCGTGTAGCCATGCCTGGCGTGTCCCCGCGCCCAAGAAAAAACCCGCCGGGAGGCGGGTTTTTCCAGTGTCACTACCGGTCGATCAGACTTCCAGCGAGGCCAGGTCGCCCTTCTTTTCCAGCCAGCCCTTGCGGTCGCTGGCGCGCTTCTTGGCCAGCAGCATGTCCATCAGCGAATGGGTCTGCTCGCCATCGTCGATGGTCAGCTGCACCAGGCGGCGCGTATCGGGATGGATGGTGGATTCGCGCAGCTGCTGCGGGTTCATTTCACCCAGGCCCTTGAAGCGGGTCACGCTGACCTGGCCCTTGATCTTCTCGCGCTCGATCTTGTCCAGCATCGTGCGCTTCTCTTCCTCGTCCAGGGCGTAGAACACCTGCTTGCCCACGTCGACGCGGAACAGCGGCGGCATCGCCACGAACACGTGACCGGCATCGACCAGCGCCGGGAAGTGCTTGAGGAACAGCGCGGTCAGCAGGGTCGCGATGTGCAGGCCGTCCGAGTCGGCGTCGGCCAGGATGACGACCTTGCCGTAGCGCAGGCCGGCGATGTCTTCCTTGCCCGGGTCGCAGCCGATCGCGATCGCCAGGTTGTGCACTTCTTCCGAGGCCAGCACGCTGCCCGAGGACACTTCCCAGGTGTTGAGGATCTTGCCGCGCAGCGGCAGGATCGCCTGGAAGTCCTTGTCGCGGGCCTGCTTGGCACTGCCGCCCGCGGAGTCGCCTTCGACCAGGAACAGCTCGGTGCGCGACAGGTCCTGGCTGATGCAGTCGGCCAGCTTGCCGGGCAGGGCGGGGCCCTGGGTGACCTTTTTGCGGGTGACCAGCTTTTCGGTCTTCAGGCGCGCACTGGCGCGCTCGATCGCCAGCTGCGCGATCTGCTCGCCCAAGGCGACGTTCTGGTTCAGCAGCAGGCTGAAGGCATCATGCGCTGCGCCTTCAACGAACCCGGCGGCCTGGCGCGAGGACAGCCGTTCCTTGGTCTGGCCGCTGAACTGCGGATCGGTCATCTTCAGCGACAGCACGAACGATACGCGGTCCCAGACGTCTTCCGGGGCCAGCTTGACGCCACGCGGCAGCAGGTTGCGGAAGTCGCAGAACTCGCGCAGCGCCTCGGTCAGGCCGGTGCGCAGGCCGTTGGCGTGGGTGCCGTGCTGGGCGGTCGGGATCAGGTTGACGTAGCTTTCCTGGACCAGTTCGCCCTCGGGAATCCAGGCCAGGGCCCAGTCCACGATCTCGTTTTCTTTCTTCAGGTGGCCCACGAACAGGTCGGCCGGCAGCATCTCGCGCTCGCCAAGCTCGGCCTTCAGGTAATCGCTCAGGCCATCTTCGTAGTACCAGGTGTCCTGCTCGCCGGTGGCTTCATCGAGAAGCTTGACGGTCAGGCCCGGGCACAGCACGGCCTTGGCGCGCAGCAGGTGGCGCAGCGCACGCAGGTTGTACTTGGGCGTATCGAAGTACTTCGGGTCGGCCCAGAAGCGCACGCGGGTACCGGTGTTCTTCTTGCCGACGCTGCCGACCACTTCCAGCGGGGTGGCGCGGTCGCCGTTGCGGAAGGTGATGCGGTGTTCGCTGCCGTCGCGCTTGATGTGCACTTCGACCAGGGTGGACAACGCGTTGACCACGCTGACGCCGACGCCATGCAGGCCGCCGGAGAAGGTGTAGTTCTTGTTGTTGAACTTGCCGCCCGCATGCAGGCGGGTCAGGATCAGTTCGACGCCGGGGATCTTCTCCTCGGGGTGGATGTCCACGGGCATGCCGCGGCCGTCATCGCTGACCTCGCAGCTGCCGTCCTTGAACAGCGTGACTTCGACCGTGCGGGCGTGTCCGGCCAAGGCTTCGTCGACGGCATTGTCGATGACTTCCTGCGCCAGATGGTTCGGGCGCGCGGTGTCGGTGTACATGCCAGGGCGGCGCTTGACCGGGTCCAGGCCGGACAGGACTTCAATATCGGCGGCGTTATAGCGGGCGTTCATCTGTCTTCATAAAGCGCAATGCGACGGCGAAGTTTGCGGTCTGGACGGGTTTTTTGCACGCCACACGTTCAGGGGGCGGCCGACCGGGGCGCGATAGACTGTCTGCAATGGGAAACCGGAGCCTCCGGCGACCCATTCCATGCCATACCGCGAGGAGCACCCCATGAAGAAGTTGCTGACCATCGTTGCCATCGCCGCCGCCGTGGTGGCCGTGCCCATGGCACTGGCCCAGAACGCCGGACAGGGCCAGCCCACGCCGCAGCAGGGCGAACAGGCCGACAAGGCGCAGGCCGAGGCGGACGCCAAGGCCAAGCGCCGTGCCGCCGCCACGGCCGAAATGAAGGCCAGGGGCGAGCAGGCCCCGCAGAAGGAAGAGGAAGAAGAAGCGCGGAAGAAGCGATAAGCGCTTCGCGCTGACGCTTCCCCACGGTTTGCGCGGCAAACCGTGGGCCCCGCTCACCCTGTCTTCCACATCCCCGCGCCTGTCGGCGAGCCCCCTTGAACTCCAAGGGGGCTCTCCACGAGAGAGACCTGGGGATCTGAAAAAGTACGCAACATGAGCCCCGGTATCGCGCCGGGGCTCTTCTTTTTATGTGAAGACCGTCATCCGCCCCTTGGGCTGGAGGCCGGCAATCTGTAAACTATGGCTTTCCGGGAGTAGTGCGTGTCATCCATCAGCGAATGGACTGGCCTGATCGTGCGCGATCGCCAGCAGGGTAGGCAGGAGGTGACGGTCCAGACAGTGGCCGGCACGGCTGACCCGACGTCGCTGACCCACTCCCGCACCGTCTCCCCCCTGATCCCGGCCCTGGCGCGTGAACGCCCCGCAGCCGCCCGGATCGCCCCGATTTCCCCCTTCACGTCGTCCGTCGCCCTGCGCGCCGGCGCCGTTTCCCCCTTCCTGACAGGACACCCCCAGCCATGACTCCCTTGATCTTCGTAACCGGTGGCGTAGTGTCCTCGCTCGGCAAAGGTATTGCCGCCGCGTCGCTTGCCGCCATCCTTGAGGCCCGCGGCCTGCGGGTGACGATGATGAAGCTCGATCCGTACATCAACGTCGATCCGGGCACCATGAGCCCGTTCCAGCACGGCGAGGTCTACGTCACCGACGACGGCGCCGAGACCGATCTGGACCTGGGCCATTACGAGCGCTTCGTGCGCACCCGCCTGAGCCGCAAGAATTCGGTCACCACCGGTCGGATCTACGAGAACGTGATCCGCAAGGAGCGCCGCGGCGACTACCTGGGCGCCACCGTGCAGGTCATTCCGCACATCACCGATGAAATCCGCCGCTGCATGGACGAGGCCACCGAAGGCTTCGACGTGGCGCTGGTGGAGATCGGCGGCACCGTGGGCGACATCGAGTCGCTGCCGTTCCTGGAAGCGATCCGCCAGGTGCGCACCGAGCGCGGCCCGGAGAAGGCGCTGTTCATGCACCTCACCCTGGTGCCGTACATCGCCGCCGCCGGCGAGCTGAAGACCAAGCCGACCCAGCACTCGGTCAAGGAGCTGCGCTCGATCGGCATCCAGCCGGACGTGCTGCTGTGCCGTTCCGAGCAGGTCGTGCCGGATTCGGAGCGCCGCAAGATCGCCCAGTTCACCAACGTTTCCGAGCGCGCGGTGATCAGCGTGCCGGACGTGGACGTGCTGTACCGCATCCCGATGGGCCTGCATGCGCAGGGCCTGGACGACATCGTCGTCAACCAGCTCAAGCTCGGCGACAAGGCCGGCCCGGTCGACCTGGCCGAGTGGGAAGCCGCGGTGGATGCCACCCTGCACCCGCTGGACGAGGTCACCATCGCCGTGGTCGGCAAGTACGTCGATCACCAGGACGCCTACAAGTCGGTCGGCGAGGCGCTCAAGCACGGCGGCCTGCGCCAGCGCACCAAGGTCAACCTGAAGTGGCTCGAAGCACAGGAACTGGAAGACAGCGACCTGGCCGCGCTCAAGGATGTCGACGGCATCCTGGTGCCGGGCGGCTTCGGCGACCGCGGCTTCGAAGGCAAGGTGCTGACCTCGCAGTTCGCCCGTGAGCATCACGTGCCGTATTTCGGCATCTGCTACGGCATGCAGGCCGCGGTGGTCGATTTCGCCCGCCACGTGGCCGGCCTGGACGGCGCCAACAGCACCGAGAACGACCGCCAGTCGCCGAACCCGGTGATCGGCCTGATCACCGAATGGCGCACCGCCACCGGCGATGTCGAGAAGCGTGACGACAAGAGCGATCTGGGCGGCACCATGCGCCTGGGCCTGCAGGAGCAGCGCCTGAAGCCGGGCACGCTGGCCCGCGAGCTGTACGGCAAGGATGTGGTCTCCGAGCGTCACCGCCACCGTTATGAGTTCAACAACCGCTACCGCACCCAGCTGGAGGATGCGGGCCTGGTGATCGCCGGCAAGTCGATGGACGACACCCTGGTGGAAGTCATCGAGCTGCCGCGCGACCAGCATCCGTGGTTCCTGGCCTGCCAGGCGCACCCGGAGTTCCTGTCCACCCCGCGCGAAGGCCACCCGCTGTTCATCGGCTTCATCCGCGCCGCGCGCGAGCGCAAGGCCGGTGGCAAGCTGGGCCAGGATGCAGCCGCCTGATCGGCACGCCGCACTTGCAGTGGGGGCCGCGCGCCCCCATTGCAGAGCGCTAATCACCCACGGCGGCTGGCCTGGCCAGTGTCCGCCGGACAACAAGGAAACGCCATGAAACTGTGTGGATTTGACGTCGGGCTGGACCAGCCCCTGTTCCTGATCGCCGGCCCGTGTGTGATCGAGTCGATGCAGCTGCAGCTGGACGTGGCTGGCAAGTTGAAGGAAATCACCGATCGCCTCGGCATCAACTTCATCTTCAAGTCGAGCTTCGACAAGGCCAACCGGACCTCCGGCACCGCCTTCCGCGGCCCGGGCATGGAAGAGGGCCTGAAGGTCCTGGCCGAAGTGAAGAAGCAGATCGGCGTGCCGGTGCTCACCGACGTGCACGAATACACCCCGATGGACGAAGTGGCCTCGGTGGTGGACGTGCTGCAGACGCCGGCCTTCCTGGTGCGCCAGACCGATTTCATCACCAAGGTGTGCGCGGCCGGCAAGCCGGTCAACATCAAGAAGGGCCAGTTCCTGTCGCCGTGGGACATGAAGCCTGTCGTGGAGAAGGCCAAGGCCACCGGCAACCAGGACATCATGGTCTGCGAGCGCGGCGCCAGCTTCGGCTACAACAACCTGGTCAGCGACATGCGCTCGCTGTCGGTGATGCGCGATACCGGTTGCCCGGTCGTGTTCGATGCCACCCATTCGGTGCAGCTGCCGGGCGGGCAGGGCAACAGCTCCGGTGGCCAGCGCGAATTCGTGCCGGTGCTGGCGCGCGCAGCGGTGGCAGTCGGTGTCTCCGGCCTGTTCGCCGAGACCCACCCGGATCCGTCCAAGGCGCTGTCCGATGGTCCCAACGCGTGGCCGCTGGACCGCATGGAAGAACTGCTCGAAACCCTGATGGAGCTCGACGCGGTCACCAAGAAGCACGGGTTCTCGCGCTTCGCATGATGGCCGACGTTCCGGCGTCCCCCGCGGTGCGCCGCGGCTGGCGCGGCTGGGCCTGGGGCTGGATCGCGCTGGGCGCGGCGATCGCCGCCTGGTGCGGGGTGTTCCTGATGGTGGTGCTGATGTTCACCAGCATGGGCTCGCCCGGTGATGGCGACAACGCACTGCGCGGGGTAATGCCCATGCTGTTGGCGACGCTGTCGCTGACCGGCACCGCCGCACTGGCCTGCGTGACCGCCAGCGTGCTCGCGTTCCGGCTGCGCCGGCAGGCGGCGGGTGGCGGTGCCGCGCTGGCGCTGCTGGCCGTGCTGATGCTGGTGTTGTTGATCCCGTCGCTGGTCTCGCGCCACGCCAGCGTGGCCGGGGTGCTGCCTGCCGCTACGCCGATTTGGCAAGTGGCGGGTGTGCAGGGATAATCACGCGGCATGTTTTTTTTGGCGCTGCGTTGGCGGCGCCTCCCCCCTCTGACTGGTAACCGGCCCGCTATGACCACGATCCGCAGCATCCACGCCCGTGAAATCCTCGACAGCCGTGGCAATCCCACGCTGGAAGCCGAAGTCATCCTCGAGGACGGCTCGTTCGGTCGTGCCGCGGTGCCCTCGGGCGCCTCGACCGGCACCAAGGAAGCCGTGGAACTGCGTGACGGCGACAAGACCCGTTACCTGGGCAAGGGCGTGCGCAACGCCGTGTCCAACGTCAACACCACCATCGCGACCGCGCTGAAGGGCTTCGATGCCGCCGACCAGGAAGGCCTCGACCGCCGCCTGATCGACCTGGACGGCACCGAGAACAAGGGCCGCCTCGGCGCGAACGCGCTGCTCGGTGTTTCGCTGGCCAATGCCCATGCCGTGGCCGCCTCGAAGAAGCAGGCGCTGTGGCAGCACCTGGCCAACGGCCGTGACGTGACCCTGCCGGTGCCGATGATGAATATCATCAACGGCGGCGCGCATGCCGACAACAACGTCGACTTCCAGGAATTCATGGTGCTGCCGGTCGGCTTCACCTCGTTCTCCGAGTCGCTGCGTGCCGGTACCGAAATCTTCCATTCGCTGAAGTCGGTGCTGAAGGGCCACGGCCTGAGCACGGCGGTGGGCGATGAAGGCGGCTTCGCGCCGGACTTCCGCAGCAACGTCGAAGCGCTGGACACCATCCTGGAAGCGATCGGCAAGGCCGGCTACACCGCCGGTGAAGACGTGCTGCTGGGCCTCGACGTGGCCTCCAGCGAGTTCTACGAGAACGGCAAGTACAACCTGGTCGGCGAGAACAAGCGCCTGACCTCCGAGCAGTTCGTCGACTTCCTGGCCGACTGGGCCGCGCAGTACCCGATCGTGACCATCGAAGACGGCCTGGCCGAGAACGACTGGGCGGGCTGGAAGCTGCTGACTGACCGCATCGGCAACAAGGTGCAGCTGGTGGGTGACGATCTGTTCGTCACCAACCCGAAGATCTTCAAGGAAGGCATCGAGTCCGGCACCGCCAACGCGATCCTGATCAAGGTCAACCAGATCGGCACCCTGACCGAGACCCTGGAAGCGATCGCCATGGCGCACGCGGCCAACTACGCCTCGATCGTCTCGCACCGTTCGGGCGAAACCGAAGACACCACCATCGCCGACATCGCCGTGGCCACCACCGCCACCCAGATCAAGACCGGCTCGCTGTGCCGCAGCGATCGCGTGGCCAAGTACAACCAGCTGCTGCGTATCGAGGAAGCCCTCGGTGCCGGCGCGCGTTACGCCGGTCGTGACGCGTTCGTGTCGCTGAAGCGCTGATCGCATGCGCAACTGGCGCTGGCTGCTGCTGGTGCTCGCGCTGCTGCTCGCATGGCTGCAGTACCGCTTCTGGTTTGGACCGGGCAACTCGGGCGAAGTGATGATGCTCGAGGCCCAGGTCGAGAACCAGAAGCGGGACAACGCCGGGCTGCAGCAGCGCAATGACGCGCTCGCTGCCGAGGTCAAGGACCTCAAGGAAGGCGAAGCAGCGATCGAAGAACGCGCGCGCAGCGAGCTGGGCATGATCAAGCCCGGCGAGAAGTTCTACCGCGTGGTCGAAGACGCGCCGGTGCCGCCTCCGCGTGCGCCGACGGCGGTCACCGACCCGGACGCGCCGCATCAGGATATTCCCTGATGGCGGGCATCTGGGCGGTGGTTCCCGCCGCTGGCCGTGGCACCCGCTTCGGCGGGGCCACGCCCAAGCAGTATCTGCTCGCCGGCGACCGTGTGCTGCTGGCCCATACCCTCGAGGCACTGCTTTCGCACCCGGTCGTGGCCGGGGTGATGGTGGTGATCGCCGAGAACGACGCCGACTGGCCGGGCTGGCAGTCGCTGGCGGACAAACCCATTCGGACCTGCATCGGCGGCGCGACCCGCGCCGGCTCGGTGCTGGCCGGCCTGCAGGCCTTGCCGGATGACGTACGCGCCGACGATTTCGTGCTGGTCCACGACGCCGCACGCCCGAACCTGGCCGCTGCCGATCTCGGTCGCCTGCTGGAAGTCGGGCGTGCCGACCCGGTCGGGGCGATCCTGGCCGCACCGGTACGCGATACGCTCAAGCGTGCCGGCGATGACGGCGGCATCGATGCCACCGAGCCACGCGAGCGCCTCTGGCGCGCGCTGACCCCGCAGCTGTTCCGCCGCCACCAGTTGGCGCGCGCGCTGCAGGAGGCGGCCGACGCCGGCGTGGACATCACCGACGAAGCCATGGCGATGGAGCGCCAGGGGCTGCGCCCGCTGCTGGTGGAAGGCAGCGAAGACAATTTCAAGGTCACCACCCCGGCTGATCTGTCCCGTTTCGAATTCGTGCTGTCGCGTCGCGCACCCTGACGTCCGCACGCGCCGCACCCAACCGCAGGTTCTTGCAATGACCACGCCACAGTTTCCTCCCTTCCGCATCGGACAGGGCTACGACGTCCATGCCTTCGGCGAGGGCGACCACATCATGCTCGGCGGCATCCGCGTCGAACACAGCTGCGGGGTGCTCGCGCACAGCGATGGCGATGTGATCCTGCACGCGCTGTGCGATGCGATGCTCGGTGCGTTGGCGCTGGGTGACATCGGCGTGCATTTCCCGCCGACCGACATGCGCTGGAAGGGCGCGGACAGCGCGCACCTGCTCGACCATTGCAACGGGCTGCTGCGCGCGCGCGGCTGGCAGGTCGGCAACACCGACATCACCGTGATCTGCGAGCGGCCGAAGGTCGGCCCGCACGCCCTGGCCATGCGCGAGCGCATCGCTGCCGTGCTCGGCATTGCGCTGGACTGCGTGAGCGTCAAGGCGACCACGTCGGAGAAGCTGGGCTTCACCGGCCGCAGCGAGGGCATCGCCGCCCAGGCCAGCGTGCTGCTGGTGGCGCTGTGATCCCGTTGCCGCTGGCGTTCGGTGCGCCGCTGCTCAGCGCGAAGATCCGCACCACGCCCGAGGACTTCCAGGTCGACGAACTGCCGGCATTCGAGCCGAGCGGGGAGGGTGAGCACCTGCTGCTGACCCTCCGCAAGCGCGGCGCCAACACCGTGCATGTCGCCAAGGTGCTGGCCAAGTGGGCCGGGCTGCCGGACATGGGGGTCAGCTACGCCGGCATGAAGGATCGCCACGCGGTCACCACGCAGCGCTTCAGCGTGCACCTGCCCAAGCGCGTGGCACCGGACCCGGCGCTGCTGGCGTCGGACGAGATCGAGGTGGTGGAGTCGACCTGGCACAACCGCAAGCTGCAACGCGGTGCGCTGGCCGGCAACCGCTTCAAGCTGGTGCTGCGCGATGTGCAGGGCGATCCCGCAGCCATCGAAGAGCGCCTGTCCCATATCGCCTCGCGCGGCCTGCCGAACTGGTTCGGTGAGCAGCGCTTCGGCCGCGATGGCGGCAACGTGCCGGCCGCGCTGGCGATGTTCGGTGGCCGTCGCATGCGCCCCGACCAGCGTTCGTTGCTGCTTTCGGCGGCGCGTTCGGCCTTGTTCAATCAGGTGCTGGCGGCACGCGTGGAGCAGGGCAACTGGGACACGCCGCTGGACGGCGAGGTCTGGATGCTCGACGGCAGCCGCAGCGTGTTCGGCCCGGAGCCGTGGACGGATCTGCTGGCCGATCGCCTCGGCCGGTTCGACATCCATCCCAGCGGCCCGTTGTGGGGCGAGGGCGAGCTGCGCAGCACCGGTGCCGCCGCCGAACTGGAACTGGGCGCGGTGTCGGACGAGCAATCGCTGGCGCTGCGGGCCGGCCTGGAAAGCGCCCGCCTGAAGCAGGAGCGCCGCGCGCTTCGCCTGCGCCCGGCCATGCTGCAGCACCAGTGGCTGGCTGCGGATGTGCTGGAACTCAGCTTCGCACTGCCGCCGGGCTGCTACGCCACTGCGGTACTGCACGAGTTGGGTCCGGTGGAAGACGCCAGCCAGGCCGCACCGGAGGCGTAGAGCCACGCCATGCGTGGATGCAGCACGATCGGCACCCCGTGCAGCCACCCATGGGGTGGCTACCGGTTTGCCAGCAGTACCAGCACCGCGCCCGTTCCGCCTTGCCCGGCGGGCGCGGAATGAAACGCCAGCACGTCGTTGCGCAGCCGCAGCAGGCGATCGACCAGATTCTTCAGCACCGGCGCACCCCCGTCGGACTGCAGCCCCTTGCCGTGGATGATGCGCACGCAGCCGTACTCATGCGCGTGCGCCTCCACCAGGAACTGCCGCAGCAGTGCCTCGGCCTGCGCGACCGTCGCGCCATGCAGGTCGAGTTCGTCCTGCACCGAATACTGCCCGCGCTTGAGCCGCTGGAACATCCGCGGTGGCAGGTTGTCGCGCCGGTAGCTGGCGGTATCGCCGGCCTCCAGCGGGCTGCTGTCGCGCAGCAGCCGGGCGAATTCCCCGCGGGCCTCCTGTTCATCCTGTTCGGCCATCCGCGCACGCGGCTTGGGCCGCGGCGCGGCCGGCGGCGGGGTGACGGCCTTGCGCAGCGGCGTGACCTCGCCGATGGCGGCCCGGAACAGCGCCGCGGGATCTTCGTCTTCAGGATGTGACATGCGTACAGCCTAATGGGCGGGAAGGGCGATGCCTACCGTTATCGGGGTAGGACGATCTGTCTGCTTGCGGCACAATAGCTGACGCACTTGCGCGGTCGTCCGGTCCCGGGAGGGGCAGGGCCACCGCCGCCAACAGTGGGAAGTGATGGAATCGAAGTCTTGAAAAATCAAGCGGTTAAATCGCAGATGCGGATTCTGGTCAGCAACGACGACGGTGTCGATGCCCCGGGCATCAAGATGCTCGCCACGGTATTGCGTGACGCCGGTCATGAAGTGACCGTGGTCGCTCCTGATCGTGATCGTTCCGGCGCCAGCAATTCGCTGACCCTGGACCTGCCGATCCGCATGAAACGCATCGACCACTACACCTGCTCGGTGGCCGGCACGCCGACCGACTGCGTGCACCTGGCCCTGACCGGCATGCTCGAGTACGAGCCTGACATGGTGGTCTCGGGCATCAACAACGCGGCCAACCTCGGCGACGACGTCATCTACTCCGGCACCGTGTCGGCGGCGATGGAAGGACGTTTCCTCGGTTTGCCTGCCGTGGCGATGTCGCTGGTCACGCACAACCACGAGCCCCGTCATTTCGAGACCGCCGCGCGTGCCGCGGTCGAGATCGTGACCCGCCTCAAGGCCGATCCGCTGCCGGCCGACACCATCCTCAACGTCAACGTGCCGGACCTGCCGTGGAGCGAGGTGCGTGGTTTCGAAGTGACCCGCCTGGGCAACCGCCATCGCGCCGAGGGCTGCATCGCGCAGCGCGACCCGCGCGGCAACCAGGTGTTCTGGATCGGCCCGGCCGGGCGCGAGCAGGACTCCGGCCCCGGCACGGATTTCCATGCGGTGCGCAACGGCTTCATCTCGATCACCCCGATCCAGGTCGACCTCACCCGTTACCAGGCGCTGGAGAAAGTGGCCAGCTGGGTCGGCGGGCTGACTGCCGCACTGGACCGGCCGGCATGAGCCCACGCCTGCGCCTGCAGCCCGAAGCCGTCGGCATCGGCATGACCTCGCAGCGGGTCCGCGATCGCCTGGTGGATCGCCTGCGCGATGCCGGCATCGCCGACGAAGCCACCCTCAATGCCATCCGCGTGGTGCCGCGCCATCTGTTCATCGATGAAGCGCTGGCCTCGCGTGCCTACGAGGACACCGCTCTGCCGATCGGCCATGGCCAGACCATTTCCCAGCCCTGGGTGGTGGCGCGCATGACCGAAGCGGTGTTGCAGTCCGCGCCGAAGACGGTACTGGAAGTGGGCACCGGATCGGGCTACCAGGCCGCCGTGCTGGGCGCGATCGGGCTGGAGGTGTACACGGTCGAGCGCATCGGCGATCTGCTGCGCCAGGCGCGCAAGCGCTTCCGCGCCCTGGGCATGAACATCCGCAGCAAGCATGACGACGGTCGCGTCGGCTGGGCCGAGCACGGTCCGTACGATGCGATCGTGGTGACTGCGGCGGCACCGGCGCTGGTCGATGCGCTGGTCGAGCAGCTTGCCGTCGGCGGCCGCCTGGTCGCACCGGTCGGCGGCCCGGGCGCGCAGTCGCTGATCCAGTTGACCCGTCGCGATGACGGCAGTGTCGAACAGCAGGTACTGGCACCGGTCACGTTCGTGCCGCTGCTGTCTGGCATGCTGGACTGATTCCAAGGAGCGTTGCGTCATGAAGATTTTCGGTCCGCTGTACGAGCGGGCAATGAAGTGGGCCGCGCACGAGCGCGCGCCGACCTATCTGACGGTGTTGAGCTTCATCGAGGCGATCATCTTCCCGGTGATGCCCGAGGTGATGCTCGCCCCGATGTGCGTTGCCCAGCCCAAGCGCGGCTGGTGGTTCGCCACACTCAGCCTGTCCGGCTCGATGGCCGGTGCGCTGGTCGGCTATGCGCTGGGTCACTTCGCCTTCGAAGCGCTCAAGCCGGTCTTCGCCGCGCTGGGCATGTTGACCAGCATCGAAGGCGGCATCGCCCTCGTGCAGGCCAAGATGGCCGAGTCGCCGTGGGCAGTGTTCACCTTCCTGGTGCTGGGCGGTTTCATGCCGATCCCGATGAAGGTCTTCACATGGGCATCGGGTATCGTCGGCGTGCCGTTGCCACAGTATTTCCTGAGCATGTTGATCGGCCGTGGCAAGCGCGTGTACGTGCTTGCGGCGGTCATTCGTATTGGCGGGCCGCGCGCGGAAGCTGCGCTGCGCCGTTGGATTGAACCGTTGGGCTGGATCGCGACCGCGCTGGTGGTCGTGCTGGTGGCCTGGCTTGTATGGAGGTCGAAGTTCGCATGAGTGCTGATCGTTTGAGCAAAGGAGTGCGCACCGGCGCGCTGCTGTTGGTGGTGTCGGCGCTGAGCGCCTGCGGCACCGCCACCGTGGTGCGGCCTTCGGGCTCGGGCGGTGGCGTGGCCCACAGCACCCCGCAGACCTCGGTGGCCAAGCCGGGCCAGACGGCGGTCGTCCGCCGCGGCGACACGCTGTATGCGCTGGCCCGCATCCACAACATCACGCCGCGTGACCTGGCGGCCTGGAATAGGCTGGCCGAGCCGTACACGATCTATCCCGGCCAGTCGCTGCGCCTGTACCCGGGCGGCAGCGGCAGTCCCGGCCGCGCGCCGACCACCGTGGTCACCGCGCCGCGCCCGGGCACCTCCGCGCCGGCCGCGACCCCGGCACCGACCACCGCGATCAAGAGCAACATCAGCTGGCGCTGGCCGGCGGATGGCGCGATCGTCGGCCGTTTCGTCGCGGGTGAAGCGACCAAGCAGGGCGTGGACATCGCCGGCGCCAGTGGCCAGCCGGTCCGCGCGACGGCCGCCGGCGTGGTGGTGTACTCCGGTGCCGGCCTGGTCGGCTTCGGCGAGCTGATCATCATCAAGCACAGCGACCAGTGGCTGTCGGCCTATGGCCACAACCGCAAGCGTCTGGTCAACGAAGGCCAGAGCGTCAAGGCTGGCGAGCAGATCGCCGAGATGGGCCGGACGGGTGCTGCGCGCGACATGCTGCACTTCGAAATCCGCTACAACGGCAAGCCAGTCGATCCGCTGCTGTACCTGCCGCCGAAGTAAGAACGAAAAAGGCCGCCCCAAGGGCGGCCTTTTCTGAACGGAAATCCCGGTCTCACCCCTTCAGGATGAACGCCGCCGCCACCTTGCGACCCTCGCTGGCGAGGATGTTGAAGGTCCGCGCCGCGGCCGGGTTGTTCATCACTTCCAGGCCGATCCCCCGGGTCAGGCAGGCGGCCATGACCGCGGCCGGCGGGAACACCTGGGTGTCGCCCGTGCCCAGCACGACCAGCGCGGGGTTCAAGGCCAGCACCGGCTGCAGGTGCTCGGGCGTGAGCTGGGCGATGTCGGTCACCGGCCAGGCCTCGATCAGCGTATCCGGGGCCAGGATGAAACTGGCGGCCAGCATCCGGTCATTCACCTTCGCGCTGCGGCCATCGGCGGCGCGCAGGGCGTAGGCGTAGTCGGGGATTTCGTGGCTCAGCTGCATGGGCGTTCCGGGATCAGCCGCGCGGCAGGACGATCTGGCGCTGTTCCTTGCTCGGGCGGTACAGCACGGCGACGTGGCCGATGCGCTGCACCAACGCGCTTTCGCTGGCACTGACCAGCTCGGCGATGAGGGCGTCACGGGCCTCGCGGTCTTCGGCGGCGACCTTGACCTTGATCAGCTCGTGGCGCTCCAGCACCTCTTCCAGTTCAGCCAGGAAGGCCGGTGTCACCCCCTTGCCGCCGATCTGGAGCAGGGCTTTCAGATCATGCGCGTGGCCGCGGAGGAAACGGGTTTGGGAAGAAGTCAGGGCGATAGCCATTCAGGAACAAGCGGTTAACTGGGGCGATCAGGGTATCATGACCTCCCCATCCGACCCGCATCTCAATGGCAACCCGTAGCAAAAGCAGTCAACGCTGGTTGAAAGAGCACTTCGCCGACCCCTTCGTGAAGAAGGCCCAGGCCGAGGGCATGCGTTCGCGCGCCGCCTACAAGCTGGAGGAGTTGCTGCAGCGGGATCGGCTGCTGAAGCCGCACATGGTCGTGGTCGACCTGGGCGCCGCCCCGGGCGGCTGGTCCCAGCAGGTCCGCCGCCAGATCGGCGACACCGGCCGGGTGCTGGCGCTGGACATCCTGGAGATGCCGCCGCTGGCCGGCGTGGAGTTCCTTCACGGGGACTTCAGGGAGCAGACCGTCCTATCGGAGTTCGAAGCCATGCTGGGCGATCAGCCGGTGGACCTTGTGCTCTCGGATATGGCCCCCAATAAGAGTGGAATGGACGCGGTGGACCAACCGCGGATGATGCACCTGGCGGAGTTGGCGTTGGATTTTGCCGACAACCATCTCAAGCCCGGTGGCGCGTTCCTGATCAAGCTGTTCCAGGGCGTGGGCTTTGACGACTACGTGCGCGAAATGCGCCGCCGGTACGACAAAGTGGTGATCCGCAAGCCTGAAGCGTCCCGGAAGCGCTCGCCCGAGGTGTATGCCTTGGGGCAGGGAAAACGCGCGCAGATCAAGTAAGCTCAACCATACGAATCGCGTCAGGAATTAGAGGAACACCGGAGCCAATGAGGATGAACGACTTGACCAAGAACCTCCTGCTATGGGTGGTCGTCGCCGTCGTGCTGATGGTGGTCTTCCAGAGCTTCTCGCCGAAGAGCAGCGGAGCCGGCGCACAGGGCGCGACGTATTCGCAGTTCCTGGACCAGGTGGACAGCGGCAACATCCAGAAGGTAGTGCTGGGCGAAATGCGCGGCGGTGCCAATGATGTGACCTACACCACCCGCAGCGGCCAGACCAGCACCATCACCGCGCCCTACGATCGCGACCTGATCAACGTGCTGCGTGGCAAGAAAGTGGAATTCGAGCAGGCGCCCCCGTCCAGCGGCATCTCGCTGGGCGCGATCCTGATGAACTTCCTCCCGGTGATCCTGATCATCGGCTTCTGGATCTTCATCATGCGCCAGATGCAGGGCGGTGGCGGCGGTGCCAAGGGCGCGATGTCCTTCGGCAAGTCGCGCGCCAAGCTGCAGGGCGAAGACCAGATCAAGGTCACCTTCGCCGACGTCGCTGGTTGCGACGAAGCCAAGGAAGAAGTCGGCGAGCTGGTCGACTTCCTGCGCGACCCGACCAAGTTCACCAAGCTGGGTGGCAAGATTCCGCGCGGCGTGCTGATGGTCGGCCCGCCGGGTACCGGCAAGACCCTGCTGGCCCGTGCGATCGCCGGCGAAGCCAAGGTCCCGTTCTTCTCGATCTCCGGTTCGGACTTCGTGGAAATGTTCGTCGGCGTCGGCGCCAGCCGCGTGCGCGACATGTTCGAACAGGCCAAGAAGCAGGCACCGTGCATCATCTTCATCGATGAAATCGACGCCGTCGGTCGCCACCGTGGTGCCGGCCTGGGCGGCGGTCATGACGAGCGCGAGCAGACCCTGAACCAGCTGCTGGTCGAAATGGACGGCTTCGAGGGAGGCGAGGGCGTGATCGTCATCGCCGCCACCAACCGTCCCGACGTGCTGGATCCGGCGCTGCTGCGCCCGGGCCGTTTCGACCGCCAGGTCGTGGTCGGCCTGCCGGACGTCAAGGGCCGCGAGCAGATCCTCAAGGTGCACATGCGCAAGCTGCCGCTGGCCGACGATGTCGAGCCGATGGTGATCGCGCGGGGGACCCCGGGCTTCTCCGGTGCGGACCTGGCCAACCTGGCCAACGAAGCAGCGCTGTTTGCCGCGCGTGGCGGTGAGAAGGAAGTCCGCATGGACCACTTCGACCGTGCCCGCGACAAGATCCTGATGGGTGCCGAACGCCGTTCGATGGCGATGAGCGAAGAAGAAAAGACGCTCACCGCCTATCACGAAGCCGGCCACGCCATCGTCGGCCGCCTGGTGCCCGAGCACGATCCGGTCTACAAGGTCACCATCATTCCGCGCGGCCGTGCGCTGGGCGTGACGATGTACCTGCCGGAAGGCGACAAGTACTCGATGAACCGCGTCGCGATCGAGTCGCAGCTGTGCTCGCTGTACGGTGGCCGCGTTGCCGAAGAGCTGATCTTCGGCACCGACAAGGTCACCACCGGTGCCTCCAATGACATCGAGCGCGCCACCAAGATGGCTCGCAACATGGTCACCAAGTGGGGCCTGTCCGACGAGCTCGGCCCGATCGCCTACGGCGAAGAGGATGATGAAGTGTTCCTCGGCCGTTCGGTGACGCAGCACAAGAGCGTCTCCGACGACACCGCCCGCCGCATCGACGAAGTCGTCCGCAGCATCCTGGACAAGGCCTACGCCCGGACCACGGAACTGCTGACCGCCAACCTCGACAAGCTGCATACGATGTCCCAGCTGCTGCTGCAGTACGAGACCATCGATGCGCCGCAGATCAACGCCGTGATGGAAGGCCGCGATCCGCCGCCGCCGATGGGCTGGGACAAGTCGCCCAGCAACAAGGATGGTGGCAACAACAACGACAAGGGCGGCGATGCCCGTCCGGTCGCGCCGATCGCCGGTCCTGCCGAGCAGATCTGAATGTTGCCCACGTAAGTGACGAAGGCCGGGGAAACCCGGCCTTCGTCGGTTCCGGCAGGTCATAATGGGACACCGTATTCGTTCCCGTTCTGGAGTCGCCATGTCCGCACCCCCGCCGCAGCCGATCTCGCACACCACCGAAATGGTGATCGCCACGATCGTCGGCGTGGCCATCGGCCTGACCCGCGACAACTTCCTGCTCGGCGCCGGCATCGGCATCGCGGTCGGCGTGTTGATGAGCATCGCCAAGACTGTCTACGTGGAGCGCAAGCGCCGCCAGCGCTGAGCGTCCGCACTCCGCCAGCGCGGCGGATGTGCATGCCGGGGAGTGCGCCCCGTACGACCGGGCTGGCAGCGGTGCGCGGGCGTAAACTACGCGCTGGCGTACTTCGTGGATCTGCCCATGTTCGATATCTCCCCCCAGCTCGATTGCGGCGGCCGCCTGCTGCGGCTGGATCGCCCGCGGGTCATGGGCATCGTCAACGTCACCCCGGATTCGTTTTCCGACGGCGCTGAGCACGACAGCGTCGAGGCCGCGGTCGCACACGGCCTGCAGCTGGTGGCCGAGGGCGCCGACCTGCTCGACATCGGCGGCGAGTCGACCCGGCCCGGCAGTGCGCCGGTGCCGCTGGACGAAGAACTGCGCCGGGTCATCCCGGTGATCGAGCGCCTGGCACGCGAAACCACCGTGCCGATCAGCATCGACACCTTCAAGCCCGAGGTGATGCGTGCCGCCGTCGGGGCCGGTGCCGGCCTGATCAATGACATCCATGCACTGCGCCAGCCGGGGGCGCTGGACGCCGCCGCCGACCTCGGCGTGCCGGTGGTACTGATGCACATGCAGGGCGAGCCGGGCAGCATGCAGGACACCCCACACTACGATGACGTGGTCGCCGAAGTGCATCGCTTCCTGACCGAGCGCATGTTCCAGGCCGAGATGGCCGGCGTCGCCAAGAAGCACCTGATCATCGATCTGGGCTTCGGCTTCGGCAAGACCACCGAACACAACATGACCCTGCTGGCGCGCTCGGACAGGTTCCTCGAGCTCGGCGTGCCGATGCTGGCCGGCCTGTCGCGCAAGCGCAGCATCGGTGAACTGACCGGTCGCGAGCAGCCGCGTGACCGCGTGGCCGGTTCGGTGGCCGCGCACCTGATCGCCGCCCAGCGCGGCGCGATGCTGCTGCGCGTGCACGATGTCGCGGCCACGGTCGATGCCCTGAAGGTGTGGGCAGCGGTCGATGCCGTCCCGATGCCGCGGGTATCCGCCGCCCCGGCGATGCCGCGCTGGCCGGACGAGGACTGATGGCCGTCGATCGGCGCCCGCTGGCGATCGCGGTCATGGGCCCAACCGCGTCGGGCAAGACCGCCACCGCGATCGCGCTGGCCCAGCAGCTGGACGGTGAGATCGTCAGCGTCGATTCGGCGCTGGTCTATCGCGGGTTGGATATCGGGTCGGCCAAGCCCGATGCGGCCGAGCGCGCGCAGGCGCCGCACCATCTGCTCGATGTGCGCGACCCGTGGCAGACCTTTTCGGCGGCGGAGTTCGCCAGCGACGCGGCGCGTGCCGTCCGCGACATCATCGCGCGCGGGCGCATGCCGATCCTTGCCGGCGGCACCGGGCTGTATTTCCGCGCCCTGCTGCAGGGCCTGTCGCCGATGCCCGAAGCCGATCCGGCGATGCGCGCGCAGATTGCGGCCGAGGCGGCCGAGCAGGGCTGGGCGGCGATGCATGCGCAGCTGGCCGGCATCGATCCGGCCGCTGCTAAGCGCATCCATGCCACCGACCCGCAACGCATCCAGCGGGCGCTGGAAGTCCATCGCCTGACCGGCACGCCGATCAGCGAGTGGCAGAAACTGCCTGGCGTGGACCGGCTGCCGGTGCGGGCGCTCAAACTGGTCCTCGCACCGCGCGAGCGCTCGGTGCTGCACCAGCGCATCGAGGCCCGTTTCGACGCCATGCTGGCCCACGGGTTCCTGGACGAAGTCCGCGCGCTGCGGGCCCTGCCTGCCATGGCCGGGGTCGCGGCGCCGCTGGATCTGCCGGCGGTGCGCGCAGTGGGCTACCGGCAGGCCTGGGAGTATCTGGACGGGCAGGGTACGGCGGCGGCGTTCCGTGAACGCGGCATCCAGGCTACCCGTCAGCTGGCCAAGCGTCAGCTGACCTGGCTGCGCGGGGAGCTTGATGCGCGCTGGTTCGATCCCCATTTAGACAGGGCTTCCCTGGCGGATGCGGTGTCGACCTTCGTCGCACGCTGAGTCCACGCCTTCACGCCTCCACCCCGTGTACCATCAAGGGTTCCGGCGGGCGGCGGGGGCCGTGGCAACTGCCGGAAGACCATAAAAACAATAATCAGGAGTGTGCAATGTCCAAGGGGCAATCGCTGCAGGATCCGTTTCTGAATGCACTTCGGCGCGAACGTGTGCCGGTGTCGGTGTATCTGGTCAATGGCATCAAGCTGCAGGGGACGATTGAATCGTTCGACCAGTTCGTGGTGCTGCTGCGTAACACGGTGAGCCAGATGGTGTACAAGCACGCCATCTCGACCGTCGTTCCGGCGCGCAACGTGAAGGTCGGGCCCGGTGGTGGCTATGTGCAGTCCAATGATGGCGCCGAAGGCGTCCAAGGTGATGACGACGTTGAGTGACAGTGTGAAAATTTCTGGAGAACTGCGTGTTTGACCGTTCCAAGCGAGGCGAACACGCACTCCTGATCCAGCCGCATGCCGGCCGGCTCGAAGACGACGTGCTTGAAGAGTTCACCGATCTGGCCCGCTCCGCCGGGGCCAGCATCGCGGCCACCCTGACCGCGCGCATCGATCGGCCCAATCCGTCGATCCTGATCGGCAGCGGCAAGCTGGACGAGGTCAAGGCTGCGGCCGATGCGACCGGGGCCGACCTGATCCTGGTCAACCATGCGTTGTCGCCGGGGCAGGAGCGCAACCTGGAGCGTTTCCTGGAGCGGCGCGTGATCGACCGCACCGGGCTGATCCTGGACATCTTCGCCCAGCGCGCGCGCAGCCACGAAGGCAAGCTGCAGGTCGAGCTGGCGCAGCTGCGCCACATGTCCACGCGGCTGATCCGCGGCTGGACCCATCTGGAGCGCCAGCGCGGCGGTTCCATCGGCCTGCGCGGGCCGGGTGAAACCCAGCTGGAAACCGATCGCCGCCTGCTGCAGAAGCGGGTGGAACAGCTGCAGAAGAAGCTGGAAAAGGTGGAAGTGCAGCGCACCCAGATGCGCCGTGCCCGCCTGCGCAGCGAGCTGCCGCGCGTGGCCCTGGTGGGCTACACCAACGCCGGCAAGTCGACCCTGTTCAACGCGTTGACCGGTGCCGAGGCCTACGCCGCGGACCAGTTGTTCGCGACGCTGGACCCGACCGTGCGCCGCATCGCACTGCCGGGCGGCAGCGTGGTGCTCGCCGATACCGTCGGCTTCGTCCGCGACCTGCCGCATGATCTGGTGGCCGCGTTCCGGTCGACCTTGTCCGAAGCCCGCGAAGCGGACTTCCTGCTGCATCTCGTCGATGCCGCCGATCCGCACCGCGAGGAACGCATCGCGCAGGTGGATGAAGTGCTGACCGCCATCGGCGCGGGCGATCTGCCGCAGCTGCTGGTGTTCAACAAGATCGACCGTATCGACGGGGCCGAGGTGCGCCACGATGGCCAGGACGGCATCCCGGACAGCGCACGCCGCGAGCGGGTCTGGATTTCCGCCCGCGACAATGTCGGCCTGCCGCTGCTGCAGTCCGTGCTGGGCAAGCGCCTGGGCCTGCAGCATGTCAGCGGCGAGCTGCGGTTGCCGCCAAGCGCCGGTCGCCTGCGGTCGCGCCTGCATCAGCTGGAGGTCGTACGCAGCGAAGTCACCGACGAAGACGGTTGGCTGCTCCAGGTCGAGATCCCGATCGCCGAGGCCGAGAAGCTGGCGGCCGGCGAGGGCGGCGAGCCGATCCGCGCGATGCTCCCGGAGAAGCTCCCGGAATGGTGATGGGTGTGCCGGCCACTGGCCGGCGACACACGACACCACCCACGTTTTCGGCTAAAACAGGGGGCGTTCGTCCCCCCGTTGATCCAGGATTTCCCCATGACCGTTCCTTCCGACGCCGAGCTGGGCGCCCTCGCCAGTGACGTGGGCCAGCGCCTGCAGCAGGCCTCGCTGCAGCTGGTGACCGCCGAAAGCTGCAGTGGTGGCTGGATCGCCAAGGCGATGACCGATATCGCCGGCTCCTCGGCGTTCTTCGACTGCGGCATGGTCGTCTATAGCTATGAAGCCAAACAACGCCTGCTCGGCGTACGTGCGCAGACCCTGGAGCAGTTCGGTGCGGTCAGCCGCGAGACCGTGCTGGAAATGGTCTCCGGTGCGCTGATCAATTCCGGTGCCGGCATCGCCGTGGCGGTGACCGGCATTGCCGGGCCCGGCGGCGGCAGCGAGGACAAGCCGGTGGGCAGCGTCTGGATCGGCTGGAAGGGCCGTGGCGGCTACGCGCGTGCGCAGCTGTTCCAGTTCGAGGGCGACCGCGAAGCCATACGGCGGCAGACCGTGCAGCAGGCACTGACCGGAATCTTCCCGCTGTTGTGACATCCTGACCGGGTGTGCTGACAGGAGAGTGGGCCGATGTGGGAAACGCTGGGTACCGTGCGTGACCTGGGGCGATTGCAGGAAATCGCGTCGGTCCTGATCCGCTATGGCTTTGGCGACCTGGTGCGCCGGATCGGCCTGGCCGATGTGCTCGAACGCGCCGGCCGGCTGCTGCACTGGAACGACACCCAGCAGATGCTGCGGATGACCGCACCGGTGCGCGTGCGCCGTGCGATGGAAGACCTGGGCCCCACCTTCGTCAAACTCGGCCAGGTGCTGGCGACCCGCGTGGACCTGTTCCCGCCGGACTGGATCGCTGAATTCTCCGAACTGCAGAACGCCGTGCCCGCGTTGCCGTATGCACAGGTGCGCGATCAGCTGGAGCGCGACCTGGGCGCGCCGGCCACCGAGGTGTTCGCGTGGCTGGATGAAACGCCGATGGCGGCTGCGTCGTTGGCGCAGGCCCACCGCGCGACCCTGCACGACGGCACCGCGGTGGTGCTGAAGATCCGTCGGCCGGGCATCCGTGACGTGATCGAGGCCGATCTGCGCCTGCTGGCGCGGCTGGCCGAAATCGTCGAAGCGCGCCTGCCCGACCTGCAGCGCTACCGCCCGGCCGAAGTCGTGCAGCAGTTCCAGGTCTCGTTGCGACGCGAGCTGGATTTTGCCGCCGAATGCCGCAATGCCGAACGTATCGCGCGCAACTTCCAGGGCCGCGAGGACATCCTGATCCCCAACGTGCACTGGGAGTGGACCTGCGAGAGCCTCAACGTGCAGGACTTCGTCGACGGCATTCCCGGTCGTGACCTGGTCGGCGTCGATGCGGCCGGTCTCGACCGCGTGCAGCTGGCCCGCACCGGTGCGCGCATCGTGCTGAAGATGGTGCTGGAGGACGGCTGTTTCCACGCCGACCCGCACCCGGGCAACATCATCTATCTGCGCGACGGCCGCATCGGCGTGATCGATTTCGGCATGGTCGGTGCGATCTCCGAGCAGCGCCGTTTCCAGGTCGCCCAGTTGCTGCATGGCCTGGTCACCCAGGAGCCGGAACAGGTGGCCGACGTGCTGCTGGACTGGGCCGGGGGCGTGGAGGTCGACGAATCGCGGCTGCAGCAGGACATCAGCACCTTCGTCGACCAGTACCGCGGCGTGCCGCTCAAGGACCTGCACATGGGCCTGATGCTGGGCAACATCACCCAGCTGCTGCGCCAGTACGCGTTGACCCTGCCGGCCGACCTGGCGCTGATGATCAAGACTTTCCTCACCCTGGAAGGCATGGGGCGCCAGCTCGATCCGCAGTTCGACATGGCCAGTGCCGCGCGTCCCTATCTGGAGCGCGTGATGTGGCAGCGCTACTCGCCCGGCGCGATGCTCAAGCGCGGCAAGCGCAGCCTGGTCGGGGTGATGGACCTGGTTGGCGATCTGCCGCGCGATGTGCGCCGCCTGCTGCAGATGGCGCGCCGCGGACGGCTCCAGCTCAAGATCGAGACCACCGCGCTGCAGGGCTTCGGCGACCAGGTCAACCGCGCCGCCAACCGGCTGGTGATGGGGATCGTGACTGCCGCGCTGATCATCGGCTCCTCGATCGTCATGCACAGCGTCGGCGGCATCTCCAGCCGCTGGCTGCTCGCGCTCGGCGTGGCCGGCTTCATCGGCGCCGGGTTCTGCGGCGTGTGGATCCTGTTTTCGATCTGGCGCAGCGGCAAAAAACCCGAGGGGTATGTCCCCCCCCAAACC